>CALXXU010000009.1 GCA_944392765.1 uncultured Anaerobiospirillum sp. | reverse complement strand
TATCGCATTCTTAGAAAATGAGTGTCAAAGTAGCAAGAAGTTAAGGGACTAAGGGTCAAAATCTCTGGAAGTTAAGGAATTAGGGCCGTAATTAGGCTTGCCCACACCATGCTTTGAGCTAGAAAACGGCTCTTGGTGCGTGCGCCACGAAGATTGTTATGTGATTTCAAATTCAAAAAGGCTCGCTCAATCGACCAACGTAGGCGCATAAGTGCTAACACGGCGCGAGCTGGAACCTTGGGAGGCAAGTTGGTCAGAACCCAAGTTGGCCCTTTGCTGGGATCAAAGATGCGAAAAGCACGCAGCTGGACAATGCAAGGCTCCTTGATCGCAACACCATCACTGCCAACCTTTACCCTAAAATCGGCCTTTGATTCGCCTTTAATCAAGAGCTCGACGTTTTGTCTGACATCGTAGCGCAGGAAATCTTTGGGTCTTTTGCCCTCGACCTCAATTTTTGGCAGCTGCTTGCCGTCCACATAGGCCTCACAGACTTCAGCAGCTATGTTGCACCTACCCATGGCAACTTGGATCGCATTATTGTCATTAAATTTGGCAAAGTTGGCGTACGTGCCAAAAGCTGCATCGCCCACTGTTATGGTGTTAGGCTCAGGAATCACATAATTCCGAGCTGTGCGGTCAGCGACCATACCAGTACGCACCTTGATATTTGGTTGCTATCGATGGCTATGATTTGAGTCCCGGTCAACCGATAGCCATCAGCAAACCGGCAAACTTCAAGGTTTTGGTCTCGCAATGGTCGCCGACCGCACAGGTCGGTATGTTCGGTACATCGTACCGATTCTGGCGAAATTCACGTGTATAGGTACTTTTAGGACGCTTCGAGCGCAAATGCGGTTTAGTTCCACGATAGCGACCTAACACCTCAGTGCTATACTGAGAGCAGCCTTATTTGCTTAAGGAGTTGTCCATGTCTGAAACAAATTCACAGCTAGGATCTGAGCTGCAGCTTGTGGTACCAAAGCCTGAGCAGTTACCTCATATCGTCAAGTCGCTCTCAAAATTTACCGACTTTGCGGCCAACCATGCTTTGTTTGTGGACAAGACGGCTTTGCTCCAAAAGCTGGTGGACCAAAAGTTTGTCTTTTTATCCCGGCCCCGCCGTTTTGGCAAAAGCCTGCTCATTTCCATGCTTAAGGAATTGTTTGAGCATGGCACCAAGAACTTCGAAGGCTTAGATATTCACGACCTTTGGTGCGAAAAGACCTATCCTGTGCTCACTCTGTCCTTCTTGGACAAGAACAATCCCGATACCTTTGAGGCGGACTTGTGCACTGCTTTACGTGATGCCTTCTACGAAGCAGGCTTTCACGAGGTCTATGACTTTATCCCAGAGTGCAACAATTTCAAGGTGCTATCCGGACGCTTGGTGCGCCAAGTGCTCAAAGGACAGCAAGTCGTTTTGTTGATCGATGAGTGGGATGATCCTCTTTCGTCCAATCTTAACCAGCGTGATAATTTCGAAAAAATCACAGTCTTATTGCGCCATTTCTATACGTGGATCCGAGAGTCAAATGCATTTTGGTTCGTTTTGGTTACCGGGATTGGCCGCTACCAAAACACCTCCTTCTTTACCGGGGAGTTTATCACTGACATCAGCATGGAACCCTACTTTGCCGCTTTAGTAGGGTACACCCAAGAAGAGCTGGAGCGATATTTTGCGCCCTATATTGTCCGCTGCGCTTGGCTCAAACACATTAGTCAAGAGGAGATGCTAGAGCAAATCAAGCTCTACTATGATGGCTTTTGCTTTGACCGAGATGGATTAGTCAAGGTTTACAGCCCTTGGTCGATCAACTGCTTCTTTAGCCAAGTGGAACTATATCCCGATTGCATCCCGAGCTTTGATAGCTTTTGGATGGATAATGCTAATGCTCCCAGCGCGATCCGCACTTATCTCAAATTGCATCAGCCTAATCTCACCTTCCTCGAAAAAGTTAAGTCGACTGGAATCAAGCTTTCAGAGTCATTCATTAAGGCGACTAACACCTTCGATGACATGCCTTTTTTACGCTTGATGATCAATACGGGCTATTTGACCATCAAAGAGAAGTTGCCGCCAAACCAGGATAAGCCGAATTTCCGCAATTACCGGTGCAACTTCACCAATATCGAAGTGGAGGAATTATATGCCGAAGTCATTCTATCTTATTTAACCGGCAGCAAGGGCGCTCTAGTCGACGAATCGGTCAAAGACTATGCAGCTATGTTGGTCTCAGCCCTGAGATCCCATGACATGCCGACTGCGGTTAATGCCATCAACACCATGCTCAGCGTGATTCACTATGAGCTGTGGCAAGGCAAGGATCGCGAAGCGCTCTATCGCTTGCTTATTGCCTTTTTCCTGCAAATTGAGGCGAATCCTCGCTTGATCCGACAAGAGGTGCCTAATAATGTCGGTCGCAGCGATATCGAAGCTTTGTTAGGCAATGATTTGTTTGTTTTTGAGCTCAAGTTGCTTCACAATAAGCCCCGCACCAAAAAACAGGAACAAGCTGCCGCTAACGAAGCTTCTGACGTAGTAGCTAACGCAGCAGCTAACGCCGAGCCAGCCCCAACTGAGCCCGCACAAAACTCAGCTCAGGGCGCGACCAACACACCAGATACTAAGAGCACAAACACTCTTATAGAGAACAATCCGGTAAGTCTTGCCCGCCAAATTAGCCTTTCCGCAAAGGCCTTAGAGCAAATGATTGGCAGACGCTATGGCTCAGGCTCTTTCTCCAGAATCGTTGAAAAGTGCTATGGGGTGGTATTGATCATCTCTGAGTCAGATCGTCAAGTTTGCTACTGGCGCCACTTCACGACCAACCAAGATCTGGGCAGTGGTGCAGCTGAGCCGATCAACCTTAATAACCCACCCCGGGTGGTTGCAGCTGACAATGTGGGCCCAACGGCTGATGATTTGCTGCGCGGTTAGTTGAGGCCTCGTGAATACACCGTCAGGGCATGTCGGGCTCTGTTTAGGGGCGGGCGCTGAGAAAAAAGGCCGAACACCTTGCGGTGCGCGGCCTTAGTTAGAGAGTAGTACGGATGTGACAAGCCGTTAGGCTTGCTGTTGGTTAATCGTTGAAGACCTTAACCGAAGGTAAGAGCTGGCCATTATCATCAAACAAGGCTTGGTTTTCACGGGAATTGCCTTCCTTCCAGTGGTCATCGGTGTAGTCCATACCGGCCTTGGTCGACCAAGTGATGCCAGGGGCGCTCTTCCAAGCAGGCTCCCAATAGAAGACGCCGATACCACGATCGACTTGCGAGGTAGCTTCCATGGTGTCGCGTAAGTAGGCAGCTTGGCCCTCTGGAGTAGCAGGATAGCCCGAGACCTTCTCTTCGTTGGCGGTGAAAGTGTTCTCAACGCCATCTAAGTTCTCTAAGGTGTAAGCGTAAGCCGTCTCGACGACGATGATGTCCTTATTGTAGGTGTCAGCGCAGAACTGCATGCTCTCCTTGAGCTGTGGAATCGTGCCGTGCCACCAGGTGTACATCGACATACCAATGATGTCAAAAGGTACATCGCGCTTGGTGATCTCATCAAACCACCACTTGAAGGTATCCTTCTTTGGGCCCTCGGCTAAGTGCAGCATGATCTTGCAATCGGTGCCGCCGCCATCACGGACGCCTTGGATACCGGCCTTTAACAGCTCGGCTAAGCGGTCAAATTCCTTGCCGTCTTGGCCCCAGCTCTTGCCATCAGGCCAGAGCATGCCGCCGTTTAATTCGTTGCCGATCTGCACCATATCAGGCATCAGGCCCTTTTCGCCAAAGGCCTTGATGGTGTCACGCGAGTACTCGTAAACGGCCTTCTTTAAGTCCTCAAAGCTCAGGTCGGCCCAAGCCTTAGGCTTGAACTGCTTGCCTGGATCGGTCCAGAAGTCGGAGTAGTGGAAGTCCAAGAGGAACTTCATACCATTGTCCTTGGCCTTTTGTGCTAAGTACAAGGTAGTAGGCAGATCGTTGGTACCACCACCATAGGTGTTGCCATTGGCATCATATGGATCAACCCAGATGCGCAGACGGATGTAGTTAAAGCCTTGCTCATGGAGCAGGGCCATAGCATCACCGGGCTGACCGTCTAAGCCCTTGAACACGTAACCGGCATCTTCCATCTCCTTTAAGGTGGAGACATCAGCACCCTTGATAAAGCCTTGCTTGACTTGAGCTTTAGCAAAGGCATCAGGGGTAGCGTTAACAGCTTCCTCGGTGCTCGAGCAACCGGCGACCAGACCAGCGCTGGCCATCAGCACTGCTATAAACAGCTTTTTGCATCCTTTCATAATTATTCTCCGCTGCTAAAAAGGGTGCCCAAAGGGCACCCTTTTTAGCAGTTTTGGTTACGTGTAGTGTCAAGAAATCGGGGGCAGGCCCGGCAAAGCTGGCCTGAGTAGCAATCTTGAGGTTAGAGGTCCTAACCTTAGTCCAGGACCTAAGCTTGGTCTAAAGAGTAATCTTGGTCTTTGGACTAAACCATGCCTGATTGCGCGCCCTTGCCTTGTGATTAACCCTTGGTGCCGCCAGCGGTTAAGCCGGAAACGAAGAAGCGCTGTAAGGAGAAGAATAAGAGCGCAACTGGAACGGCAATGAGTACGGCACCGGCAGCGTAGGTGGTGTAGCTGGCACCCATCTTCTGTGCGACTAAGTTGTACAGGCCAATTGGCAGAGTGTATTGGTCTGGAGTTCTTAAGATAGTCGACGAGAGAATGAAGTCGCCTAATGGGCCGGTGAAGGCAAAGAGAGCGATAACCGCAATGATTGGCTTACTGAGCGGCATGATGATCTCAATGAAGATGCGGAAGTGACCGGCACCATCCATACGAGCCGACTCGTCTAAGTCGCGTGGGATGTTGTCGAGGTAGCCCTTCATCAGGTAGGTGTTCATCGGGATCATGCCACCAACGTAGATTAAGATCAGAGCTAAGTGGCTGTTCACCATGCCTAACATCTGGGCTAAGACGAAGATCGCGATTAAGGCCGAGAACTGTGGAATCATCTGCAAGAGCAGGAACAGCATTAAGCCGTTCTTACGGCCGACGAAGCGGAAACGCGAGAACGAGTAGGCGGTAAAGGAAACGAAGATCAAGGTTAAGACCATGGTGGCAACTGAGATCTTGATCGAGTTCCAGTACCAAGCTACATAGTCGGTGGTGCCGTTGAACAGATCTGCGTAGTGCTCAAAGGACACATTCTCTGGGATCATGGACGAGCTCATCAGGGAGTTACCTGGGTTGAGCGAAGCGCCCACGGTCCAAATCAGAGGGTAGATGATTAAAATGGTGACGATACCGATCACCAGATAGCTCAAGGTCAGGCGGATGGCGCGCTGCTGCTTGATGCTCTTTTTGTGAGTTTGACTCATATTCAGTACCTGCTAAAGCTTGCGACCGCTGCACTGTGCGCTTTACGTTGTGTTTTACACTATGCGCTCTGCGCTGGGCGCAGCGGACGGGGTGAGGCCTTAAAGACCTTAGGCCATTTCGTCGTTCTTAAAGGACTTGGAGGAGCGGAATTGCCACAGAGCAACGCCCACTACGAAGATCGAAAGCAGAATGGTAATGGCAGCGGCGATCGAGTATTGCGAAGCGGACATGGTCAACTTATAAATCCACGATACCAAGATGTCAGTACCACCGGCATTCGAGCCAGGAACGGCAGGGCCACCATTGTTGAACAGGTAAATGATGTTGAAGTTGTTGAAGTTGAAGGTGTACTGGGTGATGATGATTGGGGCAATCGAGGTTAAGACCAGTGGTAAGGTAATGGTCTTAAGCTTGGTAAAGGAGCTTGCACCATCCATGGTGGCAGCCTCGTAGAGGTCGTCTGGAATAGCTTGCAGCACGCCCGTGGTCATAGCAAACACGAATGGGAAGCCGCACCAGATCTGAATCATGATGAGGGCGGTCTTGGTCCAGAATGGATCGGTGAGCCAAGCCTTAGGCTCGATGCCAAAGAATGGCAGAATCGTGTTGTTGATGACACCAAAGGAATCGTTGAACATGCCCGAGAACACGAGGATGGTTACGAATCCAGGAACAGCCCATGGCAGAATGAAGATGGTGCGGACAATGGCCTTGCCGTAGAGATCCTTTTGGTTAACCAAGATGGCCAAAAGCACGCCCACGGTGCACTGCAAGGTCGTGGCAACTACGGTCCAAACGACGGTCCATTGCAAGACCTCCATAAAGGTGTCACGCCACAGCTTGAGGCTGAAGATGTTGGTGAAGGTCTTAAGACCAACCCAATCAACTAATTTGGCTGGTGGGGCGTTGTAGAGGTTGTAGTTGGTGAAGGCAATGGAAAAGCCGAAGATAATCGGGAAGATCACCACGAAGACCAGGATGATAAAGCCTGGGGTGATCATGAGGTATGGGAAGCCCGCATCTAACAGGTTGTGGTACTGCTTAACAATCGAGTTAACCGGCAGACCTTGATCGCGGCGGCAGCCATTCTTATAGCCATCGCGGATGGCGACATACCACAGGGTAAACGCAAAAGCTAAGATGAGGACCGTGATGATACCTTCAGCGAGCAAGAAGACCGAGTTGTCTTTACGCACGGTCTCACCTAAGGTGACAAGACCCCACAGACCGTGGGAGATCATGTCTTTGCCGCAGAAGAAGAAGCTCAGTAAGATGATGGTGAAAATCAGGCCTTTTTGCCATTGGCCGTTATAGTACTGGCCACCACCAGGGAAGATGCCTAAGACTAAGGCGGTCAAACCGTGGTGGGTTTGGGGCTTAGTAGTTTCGCTCATGGAAACCTCTTCTGAAAACGCCTATCAGATACGTGCCATAAAGCAAGCCCACAGGCTCCCGTCACAGCTTGTGACTTGAGCGTGACTTCGAGCCTGTGAACTCGCGATAAATGGGTTAAGAGCGCACCGCGTCGTGCGCGGTGTGCTCGTAAAAGAAAGAGATTTAAACCCTAAAGGGGCTGGGCTTAGAAGCCGGAGCGGAAGGCTTCGATCTGATTGTTGATCTGATCGGTAGCGCCCTTTAAGGCTTCAGCTGGGTCTTGCTTGCCCGAAACGACTAATTGCAGGGCCGAATCAATTGGGGTCCAGACTTGGCTCATCTCAGGGATCGATGGCATAGCCTCAGCACGGGTCGACTGGATCGCAACCGCCTTAGCAAACTCGTTGTCGCTGATGACTGGATCGTTCATGACGGTCTTAGAAGCAGGGATCTCATTGGTGATCTCAAAGCGCTTCTTAGCCCACTCTGGCTTATTGATGAACTGGATGAACTTCTCAGCCATCTCTGGATCTTTACTCCAAGAGGAAACAGCGTAGCCCTTAACACCTAATAAGGAGCTCATGTCCTTGCCGTTTGGTAACTTAGGCAGTGGGGTGACGCCGAAGTTGACCCCGGCCTTGGTGTATGGCTCGTAAGCCCATGGTCCGTTGATAACGGCAGCAGCCTTCTTCTCGGTGAAGAGGGAGTCGATCGCGTTTAAGCCATTCTCACCTAAGATACCAGCTGGGAAGGTACCATCCTCGTAGAAGGAGCGCAGGTAGGTAGCAGCTTCAACGGCACCGGCGTTGCTCAGGCCAATATCGGTGACATCGAAATTGCCCTTGTCATCACGGGCAAAGATGTAGCCTCCGTATGGGGCGACGGCACCATAAGCGTAGTAGATTTGGTCGAACTTAGCGATTAAGCCGTACTCAGAGGCATTGGCAGCGTGACGCTCTTGCGAGAACTTTTTGTACTCATCTAAGGTGTCAAATGGGGTTGGGAGCAGGTCCTTGTTGTAGTACATGACCAAGGTCTCAACCACCTTAGGCAGACCATAGACTTGGCCGTCAGTGGTAAAGGCGGCTAAAGCTGACTCGGTGTAGTCAGATAATTGCTCTGGGGTCGAGGCCAGCGGAGCAATTAAGCCTTGGACCACCGAAGCACCTAATTGGTCAGATGGGATTAACAGGACATCAGGACCGATACCGGCCGGGCCATCAAGACGTAACTTCTCGATCTGCTGGATGTAAGGCATCTCTTGGAGCGAGACCTTGCACTTGGTCTCTTGCTCGAAGGCGGCAATCGCATCAGTGATGCCCTTGGACTTTTGGATATCTTCCCAAACTAACAGTTCGCAGTCAGCAGCGTAGGCAGCTGGCACAGCAGCCAGAGCAGCAGCGGCGGCACAAACAGCAACAGTCAGACGATTCAGAGCTTTCATCGCTTCCCCTCACTCAAGACAAAATAGCAGCGCTCCGGCCAAAAACGCATAGCGTAATGATGGCGGCGCTGTGAACATGCTTACCTTAATCAATTGCCGTGGTGAGCGCAAAGGTGAATCGCTCAGGATATGATTTACCTCACAAAATTGTGAACGGATAACATGAACTTTGCGGGTTAAAGCACGAAAATGGCCCCAAGTCCTTACAAATACGGCTTTGATGTCTTTTGTCTAAAAGTTATCAAGTGCGTGCTCGTGCCCAAGGCCGTAAAACTAGGCTCCAGCGCTGCGTTTGGTCAGTGCTCCAACTGTGACAGCATCGATGTTTTGGCGCAAAAAAGCGTGATCTGGCAAACAAATTTTGGCATTTGTTTTGTCAAAACGGTTCTCGTTTTGTATAGTTTGACCAAGTGAAAGCGCATTGGTTGTGTTTAAACTCATACAATTGTGTTAAAATTAAAACATGCGATGCGCCTAAGGGAGCTTGAGCTAAGCCGCTGCAAAAGGAAGGTTGCAGCCAAAGTCCAGACAGCTCCATTCCGAGGATTCATGTGTGGTAGGAGCATAGTGGGAGTCATTCATGGCAAGCATTGAGTTCAAGAACGTCGTCAAAGCCTATGGCAAGGTCGTCACCTTGTCTAACATCAACCTGAGAATCGAGGATGGCCAGCTGTGCGTCTTCGTAGGCCCTTCAGGCTGCGGTAAGTCGACCATGCTGCGTATGATTGCAGGTCTTGAAAGCATTAGCGCAGGTGAGCTGTTAATTGATGATGAAGTAGTGAACGACGTCTCTCCTGCCGATCGTGGCGTGGCCATGGTGTTCCAGTCCTATGCCTTGTACCCACATATGTCGGTCGCCGAGAACATGGGCTACAGCCTTAAGATCAACAAGGTACCTAAGGACGAGATTCGTCGTCAGGTCACCGAGGTGGCCAAGGCCTTACAGCTTGATCACCTCTTAGATCGCAAGCCAAAGCAGTTGTCAGGTGGTCAACGTCAGCGTGTGGCCATCGGCCGTGCCATTGTGCGCAACCCTAAGGTCTTCACCTTCGACGAGCCTTTATCGAACTTGGATGCTGAGCTGCGTGTTGAGATGCGTCTGCACATTGCCCGCATGCACCAAGAGATGGGCACCACCATGGTTTACGTAACCCACGATCAGGTTGAGGCTATGACCTTAGCTGACAAGATTGTGGTTATGAACTTCGGCAAGATTGAGCAGGTGGGCAAGCCTCTGGAGCTCTATTACAACCCTTGCAACAAGTTCGTCGCAGGCTTCATTGGTTCGCCAAAGATGAACTTCTTACCAACCGAGATCAAGGCGATCGGTGACAACGAAGTCACGGTCGACTTAGGCGGCAACATGGAACAGGTTCCGGCTTTAACCCAGGGCTTAAAGGTCGGCGATAAGGTCACGGTTGGTATTCGCCCAGAGTACCTCTCGATCGGTAAGGCCCAAGCTGCCTTAGAGCGCTTTGGTGGTGACAAGACGGTAAGCCTCAAGTTCAAGTCGGACGTGGTTGAGCGTTTAGGCAACAACACCTACCTCTATGGCACCAGCTGCGGTCAGGACAACTTCAAGATCATCATCCCAGGTGACGTCCAAGTCCACACCGGCCGTGAGGTCGAGCTCAACTGCTTAGCCAAGAACTGCCTCTTATTCAACGAGGCCGGTGAGCGCATCTACGCCCGTGAAGAGGACAAGCTGCCTTGGCCTGAGACCAAGACCAAGCGTGACGAGGACGTAGCCGCCTAAGCAGTTCAAACGTTGTAGGTTGCAACACGGCAGCTCCCACGGAGCTGCCCTCAGACCTGTAGCGATGCAGGTGCAAACAAGCGGCACCTTCGTGGTGCACAAAGTACGCTGGTGAAAACGTTTGCATACGTTTGCCAGCAAGTTGTTAGAAAAGGATCCGGCGCGGCTGTAAGATGCGCCATCGCTCAAGATTGTGGGCAAAATCACAGGTTTGTGTTGCAATTGTGTAATCAAGCTTGTATCTAGCCTACAATCAAGCAAGAAAAGGGCTTAAGCCCAAAGGTTTCTTTATCCCCAAAAGTGAGGTTTCAAAGACGGTCTAACTAAGCCAAGTCAGCCAGCACTTAGTTGCTTTTTTCTCTATTTCTATCCCATTGAGCGCAAAAGCAATTAGATGCAGCAAGGCTTGGTGCTCAAATCAGCGCGGGGCAGGGCCAAACCTGTAACAGGTTTAGCCTCGGTCTTTGGGGGCTGGTCTGAGCGTTAGACGGTAGTTGAAGCTTAAAGTTCTATCCCAAGGTGGTTTGCTCCTCCTTACTTAGTACCATCAAGCAAAAGGCTTTGTTGTGGGGACAAAGCCCGAGCTTGCGCTGATACTGCTATCCCAACGTAGCTTGAGCAAACTCGATGTGTCTTTTGCAAGTCGTATAGGTAATATTTATGAAAGGGGCAATTAAGTTTTCAACCCTTGCCGCCGCCGTTTTAGCTGCAAGCATGACTCTGTACAGCACCAACGCTGCTGCTGCAGGTCAGGCCGATATCGATGCTGCATTAGCCGCTGCTCGTGAGGCAGTTGCTGCCGCTCAGCGCGCTGAGGCTGCCGCTGTTGAGGCCAAGCGTGCTGCTGAGGCTGCCCAAGCTAAGGCTGAGGCCGAGAGCGCCCGTGCTAAGGCTATCGTTGATCAAGCTGCAGCCAAAGACGGCAAGGCCGCTTCGGTTGACGTAGGTTGGAAGCCATCCTTTGACTTCCACGGCTACTTCCGTGGCGGTGTCGGCGTATCGGGCGACGGTGCTAACACTGGTTGGAACCAAAGCAAGGTTGGTCGTTTAGGTAATGAGGGTGACCTCTACACCGAGATCGAGCTGGGTACTGAAGTTTACAAGATGAACGACGTAAGCTTCTATATCTACTCGACCTTCCAGTTTAACTCCGACGGTTCCGATGACGGTGAAGAGCTGAAGTATGACGGTTACAATGGCGGTGATGATGACATGACCGTCAGTGTTCGTCAGTTCAACCTTCAGGTTAAGGGCTTAATCCCAGGTCAACCAAATGCCGTAGTTTGGGCTGGTAAGCGCTACTACCAACGTCAGGATATCCACATCATTGATAAGAAGTACATCAATATCGCCGGTTCCGGTGCTGGTATTGAGTACTTACAAGCAGGCCCAGGTACCTTCTCCTTTGCTTGGATTCGCAAGGATCAGCAGGATATCAAGTATGACTTTGAGGATAATGGTGTACCTGGCCAATATACAGGTGACCTCAATGTCAACTACTTAGATGCCCGTTATGCTGGCTGGGCTCCATGGGATGGTGCTTGGACTCAGTTCCACGTAGCCGTTGCTATTCCAAATGGTGCTGATGAAGGTCGTGTAACTGGTACCGATGGTAAGTTCACCGGCCCAATCTACAGTGGCACTGAGCAATATGACAATGGTACTGCCTTCATGGGTACCATTGAGTTTAGCCAGAACTTCAGCGCTGGTTACAATAAGACTGTGCTGCAGTATGCTAACAAGGCTTTAGCTCACAACGTCATTGATATGGACGGTGGCTGGTACGATGCTTGGAAGGATAATGAGGATGCCAAGGGCTTCCAGATTATCAACACTGGCGAGATTAACATCACCGACAACTTCTCGCTCAACCACGTTCTGCAATACGGCTATGCTTCCGATATGGGTAATGAGGATGATCACTCCATCATCCGTGCAGTTGCCCGTGCCGGTTACCAGCTCACCACTTACACTCGTCTGTTAGCTGAAGTTGGTTCCTACTGGGAAGATGTTGAGTACAAGAGTGGCAATGACGCTTCGCAAGACGGTCAGAAGTACACCTTAGCTTACGCTATCGCTCCAGGCAAGGGCTTAATGAGCCGTCCTGAGCTGCGTGTCTACGCATCTTACTTAGTTGCTAATGGCGATGCTTTAGAAGACAGTGCAAACCCAACCATGAACTCCATTGGCGCAGTTACCGCTGGTAGCTCTGATGACACCGAGTGGAACTTCGGTGTTCAGGCTGAGGCATGGTGGTAATAAGCCACTAGTTTAACGATTCAGTTAGACGATTAGGCGGCCGTAAGGCCAAGGGCGCCCTTTGGGGCGCCTTGCAGGTCGCCCCCAAGGTCTGCATTGTTGGCTGCTGCAAGGCAGCGCCCAGTGCAGGCCTTTTTGGCTATGACAAAGCCAGCAAGCTGTGCCGCTTGAGCGGCGCAGCTTGCTGGCTTTTGCGTTTTCGGTTTTATCAAAACCGAAGCCAAATCGGTCGCATGGCGCGGGCGGTGGGCCTTCTGTGCTCACAGGGGCGAGCCACTTGCGCCCACAGCGCCAAGCCGCCATCTCACTTAATCATTGTAAACAGGCGCTGTATTTTCCTCCACTTCGTGGTTTAAGCTTGCTATGCCTTTTTGCATTGGGGATTGCTTAAACTCAGTGCCGGAGCTTAATTCGTCCCGTATGCACCTTGGCCTTTGTTGCTTACTTGGTGGTAGGGCGTAAGTAGTCGTAGCACTCGCGCCAACCGGCGTTGCGGCTGTTGTAGAAGACCTTGCCCACACGCTTGAAGCCTAGCTTGGTCGCAAGCTCATGCATGGGCTTATTGTCTTGGTGGGTATCGATGCGCAGATATGGGTATTGGGCCATGAGCAGCTTGAAGATAAAGGTGCCCACGCCTCGGCCTTGGACTGTGGCCATGCGGTGAATGACCTTGTAGGGCTGGTCACTCTGCCATTGACCGTCTTGGAGCTCATCATAGACCGGCTCGTAGTCTGAAAGGACAAAGGTGCCTACGATTTCATCTGCGTGGTCTTCATCGATCACGACGTAGAGCTCTCCGGCGTCTAAGGCAGGCTTGACGTCGTTTTAGTTCGGGAAGCCGTTCATCCACTGATTGAAGTTGTTGTGGGCGTACATGAACTGCCGGGCGCCCTCAAAGAGCTCATCTAAGCGGTCTAAATCGGCAGCAGTGGCCTTTCTAAAGTTGAGCTTTGCTGGGGCGTGCTTGCGCGCAGGGGCGACGTAATCAAAGCAAATGCGGTCGCCATAGCCTTCGTAGCTGACCACGCCGGTGTATTTAAAACCCAGCTTATCCAAGATGTGGCGCATGGTCTTATTCGCTGCGTGGGTGTCGATGCGAATATGGGGATAGCGTGCCATGAGCCAAGCAAAGATGAACTGGCCTGCACCTTGGTGCGGCAGCGCACCCATGCGGTGGACTACGATGTAGGGGGTAGCGCTGTGCCAAGTGCCGTCACGTAAGCGGTCGTACTCGGGCTCATGGTCGCCCAGCGCAAAGCTTGCGACTACCTTGCCCTCATCATTGAGGCACACATAGCCGTGACCTTGCTTGATGTCTTCAGCGACCACGGCACTGGTAGGGTACTTTTCATCCCATTGAGTGGGGTTGCCTTCCTTAGCCATGTATGCACGGCATTGATCAAAAATGGCGTCAAGCAGGGGCAGATCTTCAGGGAGCGTTTTGCGAATAAGCACGGTTTAACCTCAACGTGAGCGCTTCTAGGGCTTGAGCCCCAGATGTTGTTGGTGAATCTGTGATTTAGTCGGTAGCTGCGGCGGCACGGCGGGCGCGCACCACGGCAACGCGGTTTTTAAGGCAAAGTAGGCAGAAAATGAGACCCACACCGTAGGAGACCGAAGACATGGTGAGCGACAGGTGGATCGAGCCACTAAGCTCAGTTATGTAGGTGGGGGTACCGACTGCGGCGTTGATGGTGTAATGCAGCAAGGCGGTGAGCACGGCCATCGAAGTGGCTTGGCCTACTGTTCTTGAAATTGATTGAACCGCTGAGGCCATGGCGTATTGCTGGGGCGCCACCGAGCTCATTACGATTACCGTGTTGGGCGCTGAGAACAGACCAAAGCCAATGCCTAGGAACACTTGGGCCGTGAAGATCAGGGCTAAGCTGCTTTCCGGGGTGAGCCAAAAGAGGACTACCACGCCGGTGAGGCAAAGGGTCATGCCGGTGATGGTGAGGTATTGCGGGCCAACCATGTGGCTTAACTTGCCCGAGAGCGTGGAAAAGAGCACCATCAAGAACGGCTGCACCATCAAGATCATGCCAGTGGTCGCCGCAGCGTAGCCTAAGATCAGCTGCAAGTGCATCGCGATGAGCAACGTGAACACAAAGCTGGCAAAGTAGTGAAAGGTTGAGGCGAATAAGGCGTACTTGAGGACGTTATTGCCCCAGATGAATTTGAGAGGTAGTAATGGCTCGTGCGAGCGGTACTCAATGCCCAAATACACGCCTAAGGCCACGATGCCAATGAGTAGTATGTAGATGAAGTAGCTATAGCTGGTGTAGCCTGAGAGGGCGAGCAAGATGATGAGGCCAAGAGCAAAGGAGGCGAACATGCGCCCCAGGGGCATCTTGTCTGCGATGGGCTTGTCCTTGGGCTCGTGGTAGGTCAGAAAGTAGGAGGCGATAAGGCCGACTGCCGTGATGTAGAACATGGTGCGCCAGCCTAGGGTGTCCACGATTAAGCCGGAAATGAGCGGGGAGAGAGTCAGACCGGCGTACACCGATGAGACGTTGTAGGCAATGGCAAAGGAGCGGTACTCACGCTCGACGCGCTGGGAAATAAGGGCCACAGCGGTGCAGAACACCAAGGACAGAGCCACACCTTGGATGCCACGAATTAAAGAGCCTGAGAGTAGATCCTGGGCTAAGGTCACAGCAAAGCTTAAGATGCCGGAGCTTAAGGCGCCCGTGAGAAAGATATTGAGGTAGCCAAAGCGGTTGGCGAGCGCGCTGGAGGCTAGTAAGAAGGCGGCAGAGCTCGCGGTAAAGGCGTTGATCATCCACGTTACGTTCTCAGGGGAGCAGTGGTAATCCTGCGCGATGAACGGCATGGCGATGTTGAGCGACGAGCCCATGAATGAGGTCAAAAACGACGTCATGCACAGGGCAATGAGCAGTTTAAGGTGCTTGCGCATTGTAGCCTCCACGTTACCGTTGGGTCTGGGGCCCCGATCTTAGATCATTTTGGTGCGCCCGATAAGGGGAGTGGGTGGGGCTGTGCTCTATGGTGGGGCGGGCGCTCGGGTCATGATTTCTGCTGATGCTTTAGAGCGTGCGGTGGGGTAGCGCCGTGATCGGGACGGGAACTACTTTTTGGTACGGCTTGGTGCCCTTGGGATCCTTGATCGCACTTAACACTGCTTCCCCTAAGGCCGTGCCCAGCTCGGCAAAGGGCACCTCAAAGCCATGGTCGCATGGATTGATCAAGTTAAAGAACTCCGAGGACGAAATTAGGCACATCATCTGGGGCAGCTTGAGCTGATGGCGACGACCGTAGCTTAAAGCGCTGTAGAAGATGTCATCGTTGACAAGGAGCACAAAGTCAGGCGGGGTGGGCTGGGCCATCAGCTTTGCTATGGCCTCGGCGCCCATGCCGTCATGCTTGGGCACGACTAAGACTGGGTTATCGTTTGGAGTGAGGTGGTGCGCGCTCAGGGCTTTTTCAAAGCCATCTTTGATGCGTCGGCCAAAGGCACAGTCATCACCAAAGGTCACTAAGGCGAGCTGTTTGTGGCCTTGCTTTAGCGCGAAGCTCACCGCATCATGGGTCATTTGCTCATAATCCATGTCGATGCAGTTGAGGCGCGTTTCATCGTCAGTGCGGCCCATCGCGGCAAAAGGCAAGCCTTTGCTTTGGAGCAATTTGATGCGCTCATCATTGTTGTGGGTGTCGGTCAAGATGACACAGTCGACCACCTTCTCGCTTAAAAAGCGCTCGATTTGCTTGAGTTCATCCTCGGCGCTGCTTGGGGCATAGATAAAGGGGAGATAGCCGTGTTCGCTGAGAATCTGGTGCAGGCCCGCATTGATTTTGTAAAAGAAGTAGGAGGTGTGGTAAGCGTTGACGCCATCAGGGGGCATGATGAGGGCCACCACTCCGGTCTTGCCGCGCTTTAATTGGCGTGCCGCGATATTGGGCGAGTAGCCGTAGCGCTTGGCAGCTTCCTTGACCATCTGGCGCGTTTCCTCGGAGATATCGGGTTTATCGTTGAGCGCCTTGGAGACGGCGGCGGTCGATAAATTGAGCTTTGCTGCTAGTTGCGCCAGATTCACTACCTTCTCTCCTTCTGTGATCAAGCTGGGGCCTGTTTGGGCCCGACGCTAAGGTGATCCAATGATCTTAACAAGTTTTGGCGGTGGTTACAGCCAAGTGGGCTTACTTGGGCCTAAGGGTAAGTGCTTTTTTTATTTGCGGGCACGTGCACGCAAATTGAAGAGGTGGTGCGATAAGCTTCACAAAAATTGGTAATGCTGCGATAGAACTTGATTATATGCGCTACAATCGCTTACGGTTCGGATAGTCTAGCTCAGCGAAGATTGCCTTTTGCGTGCGCGAGCACGGAGGACGCTTGTTGGTAGGAATGGGAGTTTTATGGCAGATTTTATTCAAGGTGTTAATTTAGGTAACTGGCTGGTCTTGGAAAAGTGGATGAGTCCGCAGACCTTTGCCGGTTCCGATGCTGACGACGAGTACTATTTCCCACGTACCCTCGACACTGCAACTTATGCCGCACGCATCGCTCAGCACCGCGCCGAGTACATCTCCGAGCGCGATTTTGTGCTGCTTAAGGGTATGGGTATCAATAGCGTGCGTATCCCGGTGCCGTACTTTATCTTTGGCGATCGCGAGCCTTTTATTGGCTGTATTGCCGATTTGGATAATGCTCTGGCTTGGGGCGCACATTACGGCATTTCGGTGCTGATTGATCTGCACACTGCCCCGATGAGCCAAAACGGCTTTGATAACGGCGGCATCCAGGGTGTGTGCCGCTTTAGCCAACTGCCGAACGAAGTCGAGTATGTCTTGACCGTCTTAGAGCGTTTAGCTCAGCGCTATGGCTCCCATCCGGCACTGTATGGCATTCAGATCTTAAATGAGCCAATCACCGAGCGCATGTGGCAGACTATTAATATACAGGGACGCTACCCACCACGCGATCCTGATTTGGCGCGCGGTTCGGCCCCGAATAGCATGTCGTTCTTACGGGACTTTTACACTGAAGCCTATGCCCGCATCGCGCCGCACTTGAGTGCGGGCAAGAAGGTCGTCTTCCATGATGGCTTTGAGCTCTTAGCCTGGCAGGATTTCATGGTCGATCGCGTAAAGTACCCGAACGTGGTGCTCGACACCCACCAATACCTGATGATGGCCGAAATGGGCGATTGCGAGCAAAAGCTTGAGAGCTATCTTGATTACTTAGAGCACAAGCTTGCGCCTCAATACCAAGAGGCGGCTGCGGTGCACGATGTGATCTGCGGTGAGTGGTGTCTGTTTAATTCGCTCGCGTGCGGCTATGACACCAAGGGTGGCCAGAGTGTGCTCAATGGTGTGACCGCTGAGGCTGAGACCCAAGGTCTGACTTTAGCTGAGCGCAGCGCGATCTACCAAGAGCTCAATCGCGCCCAGATGAAGGTCTGGCACTTAGGTGTAGGCCAATACTATTGGAACTATAAGATTCTGTTCGATACGGTTAACTCGACCAATTGGCGCGGCTGGGATGCTTGGGACGCCGGGCGCTGCTATGCCTTCAATTGGTTCAAGCCACTATAAGGAGAGTTTTGTGATTATCAATCCTATCTTTAAGGGTTTCAATCCTGATCCATGCATCTGCCGCAAGGGCGATGACTACTACTGCGCAGTGTCGAGCTTTGAGTGGATGCCAGGTATTCCGGTCTATCACTCTAAGGACTTGGTTCACTGGGAGCTCTTGACCCACGTCTTAACCGACCAAGTTAATTTGCAACGTCTGCCCAGCGCCAAGGGCATTTGGGCTCCTTGCTTGACCTATTGCGAGCCTGAGGACAAGTTCTACGTCGTCTATGGCGTGATGAACTCGATGAACGCTCGTTACTTCGATGTCGACAATTACGTTATCTCGGCCTCGGATATCTGCGGCCCATGGTCTGAGCCGGTTTACCTGCACTCGGCGGGCTTTGATGCCTCGATGCTCCACGACGACGATGGCCGTAAATACGTGGTATCGCTTGAGTGGGAAACGAGAGCCGGTTACGAGAAGCCTGGTGTGATCTGCCTGTGCGAGTACGACCCTCTGGCTAAGGCTATTGTGGGCTATCCAAAGCGCGTTTGGCGCGGTGCCACCAACCGTGGCTGCATCGAGGCCCCGCACTTAACCAAGCGTAATGGCTACTACTACCTGATGTGCGCTGAAGGCGGCACTGGCTATAACCACTGCGTCGCTGTCGGCCGCAGCACCAATGTTTGGGGCCCATATGAGCCTGATCCTGCCGGTGCTATTGTTACCTCGGTCATCAATGACTCCAATGAGCGTGCCGATGACGATCATTTAAAGCCACGCTACTTCAATCCTGATTCGGTGCTGCAAAAGTCCGGTCACGGCTCCTACGTCGATCTGCCTAACGGTGAGACCTACTTAGTGCACTTAACCGCGCGCCCATTTGTCCCAGAGCTGCGCTGCACCTTAGGCCGTGAGACTGCGATTCAAAAGATGAAGTGGTCCGAGGATGGTTGGCTGCGCATGGCCGATGGCTCAAGCTTAGCTAAGGTTGAAGTCCCAGAGCCTAATTTACCGGCCGTTCCAATGCCTGAGATCCCAAGCTTTGATGACTTTGATGGCAAGCTGGGCAATTGGTACTACGCCCCACGCATTCTGCCACAGAGCTTTGCTACCACCGGCGCCCGCCCTGGCTATGTCACCTTACGTGGTCAAGAGTCGCGCACTTCGCTCAATAAGGTCTCGATCTTAGCGCGCAAGCTCACCTCGGTTTACGCCACCATCACCACCTGCATGGACTACCATCCTGAGGTTTATCAGCACAGCGCCGGTCTCATTATCTATTACGATAATATGAACTACGTCAACCTGCGCAAGTACTACTCGCAGACCTTAGGCGGCAGCGCCATTGGCATCACCCATTTGGAAAATGGCACCAAGAACGAGATGCTCGATACCCGCACCGCTGTGGACGACAGCCGCGAGTTGATCTTCCGCCTGGTGATCACCGGCAGGACCTTCCACTTTGAGTGGGGTTACGCAAAGGACGGCGTAGGTAAGGGCAAGGTTGATGAGGCCTCGCTGCAGCGCATCGGCCCTGACTTCGATACTACTAAGTTCTCGGATGAGTACTGCAAGTACGGTGAGTTCACTGGTACCTTTGTTGGCCTGACCTGTGCTGACCGCGTCCTGCATCGCCACTGCGCTGACTTTGACTTCTTCGACTACGACGCCGATGAGACCAAGCCAGTAGCTTAGGCCGATGGGGCTAGGGCGATAGCCTTGGTCTGTAGGTAGCCTCGGCCAAGTAGGGACAAACTGGTTCCTGGGTCAAAATTGGTCATAACTAAGTAGCCTCAGTGCAGTTACTGTGCTGGGGCAGCTGTTATCATGGGCTGGCTTTTATTAGGAGGCTTCTATGGATTTTGACGTCAGTAAGCTGGTGTGGACCCGTGCTCCGCAGCACTTTGTGCTTTCGCCTGAGCGCATTGAGATTGAGACCGTGCCGCACACCGATTTGTGGCAGCGCACTTATTACCATTTTCGCAACGACAATGCGCCGGTGCTCCAGATGACCACGGATTCGCAGTATTTCTCCTTTGTGGTTAAGACGGACTTTGCCGCGAGCCATCATCGCTTTGACCAGTGCGGCATCGTACTTTACTTGGACAGCGAGAATTGGCTTAAAGGGTCGATTGAGTACGAGAACGAGCGCTTTGCTCACTTGGGTAGCGTGGTGACCAATCAAGGCTATTCGGACTGGGCCACCACCGAAATTCCGGCCACCATCAAATCGATGTGGTATCGCCTAAGCCGCCGCGCCGACGATTTTCGCATCGAGTGCTCGGAGGACGGCGTAACCTTCAAGCAAATGCGCGTGTGCCACCTGCATGCAGCGCAAGGCCCAGTGTCATTTGGCGTCTATGCCTGCAGCCCGGAAGATTCCTCGTTTACGGCGGTCTTCACCAACATGGCTTTGTTGCCTTGCGCTTGGCAGGCCCATGATGGCCAACAGCCGGACGAGGTTTGATTGAGCGCGGCTTGGTTGTGCTGGCTTGATTGAGCTGAGATTTTAATTGCTACGAAGGGAAGGCCTGAGCTGACGTGGTGAGCTCAGGCTTTCTTTTGGGGCATGAGGTCGTGGGACAGGATCGCTTCTAGCTCAATGCTTGAGCGCGCGCGGGGCAAGAAATCGCAATACTTTTGTGGCTTTGCGACCCAGGGCACGTTTCGTCAAATTCGGCAACAAAACGCAAGTGCAAGCGGGATATGCTGAGCTGACGCGTGCTTTTGTTTGTGCTTTATGCTAGTGCACGGATCATAGGGCACGCGCCTAGTGTGGGCTGGTGCCTCGGGCTGTCATTTCGCTGACAAAAATCGATTTTTTCCATCCATTTGCCTTGCATTTGTCAGGGCTTTTGCCGAAAATAACGCAAATTTTTTGCAACTGCGTTGCATCATCTTGGCGCAGGTGGCCGCAAGTGAGCAAACTTAGTGCTGCCCTAAAAGGCAGCGCCTTGGGCTTTTTTGTGGTCGTTTGTGGGCTAGATTTTGCTCTTGAGCGGTTGGCAGTGCTGGGGCCTGTGCTCCGTACTCAGAAGATTACCAGCTAAGGCAAGGCTAGAAGCTTTAGAGTGGTTAGAGGCTCACCCTCTACGGTGATGGACTTAGGCTGAACCTTGGTTAGTAACATCGTGTTGATGTGGCTCCTTGGCTCTTAGGTGATCGTGGTGATGTTGGATGCTCTCCATTAGTGGTTGCGCTCTTGGGCGCGACTAGGCAGCAGTTGCGTGCAGGTGCTGCCTAGCCGGGCCTGGGCTCAGGTGGTGGGCTTCCGTAATTGGTAGATAATTATGGCTACAATTCCTTTCTTAACCTTAGCAATTTCGATTGCTGCGGTCCTGGGAATTTTGCTCGGCGAAGTGCGCTATCGCGGTATCGGCCTTGGTATCGGTGGCGTTCTATTCTCAGGTATCTTCGTCGGACATTTTGCCCATGAGTGGTTTGACTTAACCATTCGTACCCCTGAGGGTGCTACCGCCGCAGGCGAAATCTTAAGCTACGTCCAAGAGTTTGGCTTAATCCTGTTCGTTTACGCCATCGGTGTCCAGGTTGGTCCAAGCTTCTTCTCGTCGCTGCGTTCCATGGGCGCTAAGCTGGTCGGCTGGGTTCTCATTATTATCTTAATGGGCTGCTCGATTGCGCTGATTTTGCACTTCGTCGGCTATGTCAATATCGACGCCATGGTCGGTATGTACTCCGGTGCTATTACCAATACCCCAGCCTTAGGTGCCGCCAACCAGATGATTCTGGATATGCAGCAGGTCTTAAGTGCGCAAGGTATTGATGCTAAGAACCAGGGCTTTGACCAGTTCGTCGTTCCATCGGCTTACGCTATGGCCTACCCATTTGGCGTCTGCGGTATTCTCTTAACCATGATTCTGTTGCGTATCATCTTCCGCGTTGATATCGCCAAGGCAGGTCAAGAGTACCAAGAGGCTAAGTCCGGTGGTAAGCCAGCCATCAAGACGGTCAACGTAGTCGTTACTCACCCAGAGTACTTTGGCAAGACCTTAGCCCAATTACAGGGTGTCAAGGATGAGAGCTATGTGATCTCCCGTATCAAGCGCGGCAACGATCTCATCGTGCCTCATCACGAGACCGTAATCGCTGAAGGCGACGTCCTGCACTTAGTCGGTGCTGAGCCACAGCTGGCGCGTGCCGTTGAGCGTATGGGTGTTAAGGCTGAGAACGTCTTTACCACCACCACTCGTGGTACCAACAAGGTGGTCAAGCGCATTGTGGTTACCAACAACGGCGTTATTGGTAAGCACTTAGGCGATCTGCACTTAGAAGAGCGCTTTGACATCGTGGCCTCGCGTCTCATCCGTGCTGGTGTTCAATTCGTGCCAACCCACGATATGCGCCTGCAATTTGGTGACTACTTAAATGTCTTAGGTACCGAAGAGAACATTCAGGCTGCCGCTAAGACCTTAGGTAACTCCGACACCGAGCTGCACAAGGTTGCTATGTTGCCAATCTTCATTGGCTTAATCTTAGGTATCCTCTTAGGCTCGATCCCGATCCCAGTTTCGGGCGTACCAGCACCTATGAAGTTAGGTATTGCCGGTGGCCCTCTGGTTATGGCCATTTTATTAGCCCGCTTTGGCAGCACCTGGACGGGCAACCGCATTCGCTGGTATATGCCAGCTGCAGGCCTCTCGGCTCTGCGTGAAATCGGTATCACCCTGTTCTTATCGATTGTCGGTATCTGCGCTGGTGCTAACGGCTTCTGGTACACCTTAACGGAAGGCCCAGGCATCCAGTGGATGTTAGGTGGTGTCTTAATCACCTTTATCCCACTGTTCGTAGTTGGCTTCTTAGCCTATAAGATCTCCAAGATCAACTACCTGGTACTGTGCGGTATGATCGCAGGCTCGATGACTGACCCGCCAGCCTTAGCTTTTGCTAACGGCTTGCACTCTAACCCAGAGGCTTCGTCCTTAGGTTACGCTACGGTTTACCCAGTAACTATGTTCCTGCGTATTCTGTCGCCGCAAGTTATGATCATCATCGCCGTGCTCGCGATGTAACAGCGGGTGTGCGCTAGACTCTGTGGTCGGCGCGCGCCCTTGATCCGCCGCCCTCTAACGGCGGAGCTGACAGGCCGTACCTCCTTTTTTAGGGGGTGCGGCCTGTGTGTTTTTGCGTGCTATCATAGCGGCCAAAGTTATCAAGGCCAAAAGTCCGAGAGTGGGGGAATATTCGTGCCAGCAGATCGTGAACCTTTGAGCTCAAGTGGGCGGGAGCCTTTGAGCTCAACCGGCATTGGCGGACCGCTGATGTGCCTGATAAGTGGCTTTACTGGTTACCATCCTAAGGTGCCGTGGTGGTGTCTGTGCCCCTTGTGGTTCTTGCTGGCGGTGCCCGTGACCTTAATTGCGCCACCGGTGATGGTCTTGATCGTCTTGGCCTTCTTGCAGCGCGCTTGGCGTAAAAGCTCGCAGCTGCCCTTAGATGCCGCCAGTTTAAATGCGGTGCAATTGCGCTTTATTGGCATCAACCTCGGGGAGATCTTGCGTTATAAGCGCCGCTTATTGATGGTTTTAGTGATCTGCTACTACCTCATTGCCCTAGGTGGCAGCTATATCTTAGGCGCAGCGATGCAATCGGCCTTAGAGCTCTATATTGCTCAGGCCCAAGCCCATCAAACGCTCCAAATCGCCACGCCTGAGCAAATCCAGTACTCCAACTCGGTTATGCACTATATCGCCCTCTACTTGCTGGCTTTAGTGCTGACGATCGTCGTGCTCTTTGCTACGACCATTATTGCGCTGTTGTCCACCCCTGATGCCAGTGGTGCGCGCGTCTTGGAGCTGGAGCGCATTATGCCGGCGGTCACGACCTTGCTTCTTAAAAACCTGCCTGGTATCGCCATGATCTTAGCCTTGATGTACGGCGTGCTCATGACGGTTGAGCGCTACTATGCCCACTATCGTGTGATTGCGGTGGAGGCGATGATCTTAGGGCGCACTTACTTTGATCCGAGCATTTGGTTTTTGCTCTTACGCGGCTATTTGGTCTATGCTTTCCTCCTCAGCCTAGTCTTAGTCCTGATTATGGGCTGTGGCCTGTTAGCCCAAAGCCATCACAGCGTTAAACCACCCAAGCATGGAGCTCTTTAGCCATGTACGTCAAAGAAACGATTTTGCCTCTGCTCACGCAGTACCATGTGCCTTATCACCTCTATGCGCACGAGGCGATTGCGCACGGGGATATTACGGTCGAGTTACCGGCGATGCAGGGCACGATGCTCAAGAACTTGGTCTTGACCAATAAGCATCACGATCTCTATCTTTTCACCTTACCCTTAGATTACCGCGCTGACTTAAAGGCGCTCTCCAACATCCTGGGCGTGCCACGTTTTAGCTTTGCTAAGCCATCAGATCTGGCCTTAATGGGCATCCCTCCAGGGCACGTCAGCCCATTGTGCCTGCTCAACGATTTAGGCCATCTCTTCCATTATGTGCAACCGGTGGAGCTTGACCAATTTGACTTAGTCAATTGCCATCCGCTCGACAATCACTTCTCGATCGATATCAAGCGCACCGACCTTGAGCAGTTGGTACAAAACTCGGGGCACACCGTCACCAAGGTGCCCGGTGCAGTGCAGGTGCCAGTCTAATGGCCGAGCGTATCTACTGCTTTGCGCCGTTTATTCCGCCCCAGGCCCAGGTCTTGATCTTAGGCTCGATGCCTTCGGTCAAGTCCTTAGCGCAGGGTTTCTACTACGCGCACCCGCAAAACCGCTTCTTTAAGATCATTGCGGTGCTGCACACCAAGTGGCGCGCTCACAAGGCGGGGCACGAGGTGGAACCTAGTGTCCTGAACACCGTGGCTGCGCGCCAGGCAGCCCTGACTGATCTGGGTATTGCGCTTTATGATGTGGTGGCCTCATGTGAGCGTGAAGGCTCTTTAGACAGCAAGATCAAAAACTACGAATACGCTGATATTTGGGGCTTATTACAGCAGCACCCGAGCATTAAGACCGTGATCACCAACGGCGGTTTTGCTAAGACCCACTTTACCAAGTCGACCCTCAAGCCCCATCAAGCTGAGCTCAACTTTGACTTTGTCGCGTTGCCTTCAACCTCACCGGCGCACGCTGTGCCCTTTGCCACCATTTTGGCGCAATATGAGCAGGTCTTGGAACCCTTGGTTGTATCAGCCGTTTAGGCTCTATCCGCACTGATTCAAGTCTCATCCGGTCTTTAGTAGAGGGCTGGGGTGCTGTGTTTGAGCTCTCTGGGGGCCTTCGCTTGAGGTTAGGGCCTCGGGGAGGATAGCTTGCCTTGGCGCGTGGTCACCTGTTTTCGGGCTAAGTCAAATAGCTTAAGATAGGGGCTAACGATGTTCTGGTTGGGAGCACTGGAGGTGGTGTTATGGCACAGATGAGAGTAGGCGCAATGGCATTGGTGCTGAGCTTGGCCTTGCTGACTGGAGCCAGTGCTCAGGCGGCTCAACCTAAGACCTTCACCGTGGAGCGCTCCTTTAGTATCAGCCATGTTCAGGTGCCGCCGATTTGCGAACTTGACCAGTTTAAGACCACTTGTACCCGCCTGGTTAACTACTACGTGCGCCGCTTTGAGCGCGAGATGGTGAGCCACATCAACCTCAACTTTAACGCCGACGATCCTTTCGCCGCGCACGCTCATATGGGCCTTAAACGCGAGAAGTCGGTGCAAAACGTCACCATGAGTGCTTACTCGCGTCCTGATGAGCCGGTTTTAACTTTGTTCTCGATTTTCAAGCAAAAGATTGTGGGGCAAGAGGCGGAGAATCTTTTGGTCGAGACCATCAACTTCGATGTGAAGAGCGGCAAATCGATTCGCTTCAATCAGCTCTTTGAAAACCCCGAGCTGGCGGCAATGCTCTGCGCCCGCGCCATTGAGGCTAAGTATCAGTCTTTGCGCTCGCCGCTGTTACCGGTGGTGATTAGCGCCACTGAACTGAGCCCGAGCAATTTCATCATCACGCCACGAGGCCTGCGCTTCTTCTTTGCCCCTGGTTTAGTGAAGCCTAATTCCACTACCGCTGAGAGTATGCTCATTCGTCTCGAGGCACTGCAAAGCGCTAAGCCGCTGAGCAAGTGGTGGTCGGGCAAGGTCGATGAAATCACCGATGAGCAGCGCCAGGCCTTAGCTCAATCGAGCTTAAGTGGTGTGATTAAGCTCGAAGAGGATATGCCGGGTGCCTCGCAGGTGCAGGAGGCACAGCGCTTGGCCCAAAGTCAACGCAATGCTCAGGAAGCTAAAGAGGCCGCCGAGCAATCGGCTGCTGCGATTGAAGGCAAGTCTGTGACCGACGCGGTAGCAGCTCCTCATCCTGGTGAAGCCGTAGCCGCTCAGCCGCCGCGCCGCTAGTCCCGCCGCTAGTCTGCTGCTCGTGCGGTTCCTGCTTGCTCGACGGTTCCTGCTGGCTCTTGCGGTTCCTGCTCTCACGGCTTGTTGCGTCGTAAGGCTCCGGCTTACACGGCTCGTTGTGCCGTTGGTTGGCTGTGCCGTCGGCCGGTTGTGGCGGCGTCGCTATGGCGCCGTGAGGGCGCGGCTTGATTGGTCAGCTCCAGGAAGGGCGCTGGGGGCTCTACTGCGGGCGGGGCTGAGGCGGAAAATGGGCGGGTTAGCTCACACTTTTCACTTAATCTCAGAACTAGGGGGCATGGTCGTGCGATTTTGCGCGGCCATATTGCTATGATGGTCAATTGTGGCTGCAAGTGGCAGCCTAGGACTTCAAGCTGGGTCGCGTGTAGGTATAGCCCTGATCTGGAGCTAAGGACGGATTGGTGGTGCCATGGCTTGCGCGGCGATTGAGCTTGGTTGGGTCCACCAGACTAATTGCCTTTTAGGAGATTGAGATGGGCGACTTTGACCTTGGTATTGTTAAAAATCCGCGCGTCTTTGAGCAAAATCGCTTAGCCCCGCACTCAGACCATTTGTGCTATGCCAATTACCAGGAAATGATGGATGGTGCGGGCAGCTCGCTGCGCCAAAGCCTCAATGGCACTTGGTTATTTCACTACGCCTTGAATTTTGGTCAAATGCCTAAGGGCTTTGAGCAAGATGACTTTGATGTCAGTGGTTGGTCGTCGATCAAGGTACCAGGCCACTTTGAAACTCAGGGCTTTGGTAAGCCACACTATACCAACGTCGCTTACCCATGGGATGGCCGTGAGCAAGTGCGCCCAGGTGAAATCCCACAGCGCTTTAATGCCGTGGGCTCCTACGTCACCTTCTTTGAGTGCAGCTCCAAGTGGCAAAATTGCTTTATTTGCTTTGAAGGTGTCGATTCGGCCTATGCCGTGTACTTAAATGGCCACTATGTGGGCTATGCTACCGGCTCCTTTACCCCATCTGATTTTGATTTAACCCCATACCTGCGCCCAGGTACCAATCGCTTGGCCGTACGCGTCTTTAAGTACAGCTCGGGCTCGCACTTAGAGGATCAAGACTATTGGCGCTTATCGGGTATCTTCCGTGGGGTTTACCTCTACACCAAGCCTGCGATCTATCTTGAGGATATCTTCGTCAAGCCAAGCTGGGATGATACCTATACCAAGCCTTTACTTTCGGGTACGCTCAAGTTAAATGCTCCGGGTGCCGTCCAACTCTATCTGTGCGATGAAGAGCGCCGCGTCTGCTCCAAGGCCGTGCTGGTAGAGCAAGCTGGGGTCGATGTCCCATTCTCGCTTGATTTAACCGGCTTGAACTTAAAGCCATGGTCTGCGGAGAAGCCACATCTTTATCGTTTGATCTGCCAAGTGATCTCGCAAGATGAGGCGGCACGCGTCAACTTCCATTGCGAAGGTGCGGGCGCTTATGATGCCCAAGAGGCCAACGAGAGCGCCGCTAAGAACGCGATCTTCGAGTTAGATGAGCCTTCGTTTGGTATCTGCACCTTAAAGCTGGGCTTCCGCCGCTTTGAGCTGAAAGATGGCATTATGTGCTTAAACGGCAAGCGCATCGTGTTCCATGGTGTCAACCGCCATGAGTTCTCGGCTGTGGGCGGTCGTACCGTCTCCGATCAAGAGACCTATACCGATCTCTTGACCATGAAGCGCAATAACATCAATGCCGTTCGTACCTCGCACTATCCAAATTCCTCGGCCCTGTATCACTTATGCGATGAGTTAGGCCTCTACGTTATCGACGAGACCAACTTAGAGACACACGGCACCTGGCAGTGCTTAGGCCAAGACCATTGCGATGAGTACACCTTACCAAAGGATCGCCCAGAGTGGCATGACGCGGTGATCGAGCGCGGTCGCGCCATGGTCGAGCGCGATAAGAATCACGCTTGCATCCTGATTTGGTCCTGCGGCAATGAGTCCTATGGTGGTAGCACTATCTACGATTTAAGCCAATTCTTCCGTGAGCGTGACCCATCGCGCTTAGTTCACTATGAGGGCTTATTCCACGACCGTAGCTACAATGCGACCTCGGATATGGAGTCGCAGATGTACACCACGGTGGCAGGCGTTGAGAAGTTCTTAGAGGAGCACCCAGACAAGCCATTTATCATGTGCGAGTACACCCACGCGATGGGTCAATCGTGCGGTGGCATGAAGCTCTACACCGATCTTTCTAAGCGCAATCCACGCTACCAAGGCGGCTTTATCTGGGACTATAAGGATCAAGCCTTCTTAGTGCAGAACCAGGCCGGTGTTGAGTACTATGCTTACGGCGGTGACTTTGACGATCACCCAACTGAGTTTAACTTCTCGGGTAACGGTATCACCTATGCCGATGGCTCTGAGACCTCCAAGATGGCCGAGGTTAAGTTCAATTATCAGGACTTCACCTTAGAGCCAACTCGTGACACCATCAAGATCACCAATTACTCGCTCTTCACTAACACTGAAGATTACATCTTACGTGTCCGCCTGCTCTTAAACGGCACCGTTGTCTCCTCCTACACCGATTCGGTCGCCTGCGCTCCAGGTGAGACGGTTGAGGTTAAGACCAATTTAGCGCTGTTAGATGAGAATGTCGCCAACGGCAACTTCGACCAAAACGCTGAGTACATCATCCAAGCTTGCTTTGAGTTAGCTGAGGATACGCCATGGGCTGACGCCGGTTACGATGTCGCCTTTGGTGAGGGCATTATCTTCAAGCCTGAGCAGTACATCGTGCTGCCACAAAAGGTCGGCGAGCTTGAGCTCCTTGACACCGGCTTTAACTACGGCGTCGTGGGCAAGAACTTCCGCGTGCTCTTCTCCAACGGTGTGGGCGGCTTAGTCAGCTACCAAGTCGGTGGTATCGAGTACTTGGGCGATATGCTCCGTCCTAACTTCTGGCGTGCCCCAACGGATAACGACAATGGCAATAAGATGGCCTTCCGCGATGGCGTATGGCGTAATGCCGGACGCTTTGCTAAGTGCGTAGGCCATGAGGGCAAGCTCTTAGAGCATTGCGCTCAGATCAGCTACAAGCTGCAGCTTGCCACCTTGCCGGTTGAGGCCTATGTCACCTTGACCTACAGCGTCTATCCATCAGGCCAGATCAAGGTCGACCTTGATTACACTAAGGCCGAGGGCTTACCAGAGCTGCCAGAGTTTGGCGTCTTAATGCCAATCAAGTCGCACTTTAGCGATCTCGATTACTACGGCCGTGGCAGCTATGCTAACTACCCAGATCGTAAGGACGGCTACAAGTTAGGCTTCTACAGCACGACCACGGTCGATGAGTTTGAGCTCTACTTAAAGCCACAAGAGTCGGGCAATCACTGTGATACCCGCTACTTCATCCTGCGTGATGATAAGAGCGATCACGGCATGATCTTCACCTGTGTCGAGCAGCCATTTAACTTCTCGGCCTTGCCATGGAGCCCAACTCAGGTTGAGGAGGCCCGTCACCCATTTGAGCTGCCGGATATCAACTACACCTATGTCAAGTTGAACTCGGCCATGATGGGTATCGGCGGTGACGACAGCTGGGGTGCTCCGGTCTTAGATCAGTACAAGGTACCAAATCAAGACCTGCACTTAAGCTTCGTATTCCAAGGCTTCTAAGCTGAACTAAGCTTAATTAAGCCGAAGTGGCGGGCGTGCCCCAGGACTTTACTGGGTGCGCGCCGCGAAAAAAAAAAGCTCGCACTGCGGTGCGGGCTTTTTTACAAGCTTTTTATCAAAATTATGTTTTGCTCTGTGCATTTGAGTCTCTTTTTCCACTTTACGCCTAACTAGCATCTAAAATACTGAAAGTTGCAAGTAGCCCAGGGCGTTGCTATGTTGGAGTCCTGGAACTAAGCACCAGAGCAGCGTCGCTGCTTTGTTACTTGCGGTCATTTCACCTAAGGAGCGCGTCATGCCTTCACGTTCAGATTCCGATCACACTAAGCGCACTCAGACTGGGGCTCAGTCTGACGTAACGCCCGAGCAAAAGAGCGTGGAGCAGCCTGATATCTCGTCGGATGATAATTCGGCTTTACTAGACGCCTTAGCTTCGGCGCTTGACGACGATGCAGCAGACAGCGCGGCTAAGCCTGATGCTCAGTTGGGCGCTGCTGCGGACTTGGGGGCGGCCGCTGATTCGGGTGATGCCGCTGATGCGGACACTGAGGCGGAGGTAGAGTCCGATGAGGCTCTGTCGGGCGCTGAGACGGATGCGGCGTCTGATGACACTGCATCTGATGACGCAGCGTCTGATGGTGCTTCATCTTATGACGCAGCGTCGGGGGCGGCCGTTTATGATACTGGGGCCGCAGCTCCCGAGCAGGAGGGCGCGGCTGCGTCGGCAGGCGCGGCTTCGGTGGCGGCGCAGGCGCTCACGGAGGAGAGTGGCGCGCTGGCAAGCGAGCTGGCTTTAGATGATGGTCGGCGCTTTGATCCGTGGTTTAGTCCGCAAACGGGCGTAGGTCCTGCGACCCAGCTCTATCACCCAGGTGAGGATCCGTGCCCGGTACTCCATGATCGCTCGGATTGGGCCCCTCCGCATGAGGCGCGCACGACGATTAAGCACGCCTCGGGCGCGACCTTTGACCCTTCTTATGTGCTGCCGGAGTTGTCAGAGCTTAAGGACGTGAATCCTGAGCTGGCAACGCGCCTTAATAATGAGCTGCTCTCGGGCTCCAATCAGCTCTTCAATGAGCTCGTGCTCTATCACAACTTAGAGCAGCTGGGCACTAAGTCGATTCCGGATTTGAACGCCGCTGAGTTGCGTAAGCTGATCGTTGATAGCTTGAAGTCGCGCACGTTTAATCAGCTTGATGAGTGCTGCAAGCTCTTCTGGGGCCTGCCGCCTAAGCGCGAGGATGAGCTTAAGGATAAGCTGCGCAAAGCCTACGAAGTGCTGGAGCGCAACCTGTTAAACCACCTTTATCTGGTGGCGCAGGGCTGCAACCTGTCGCGCGTGCCGCCGCTGCAATTAGACAATGTCGAAGCACGCCGCCAATGGTTTAGCACTATGTGGTCGAAGTTCTATCTCAAAAGCGAGTACCGCGATGAACATAAGACCGTGGGTGGCATCTTAAATCATGTGAGCGCGCTCTTAAACGCTCCGTCGGCGGTGTGGCTCTTAACCGAGTTTGAGCCGGAAGATCTGGCCGCAGGCGTCGATACGATGCGCGATCTGGTCTTTATGACCTACGCTCAGTACGAAGAAGATATCCGCACTTACTTGTCGTCTTATCCCATCACCGATCCGAAAGAGCTCGATGAAATCATCTTCTACGCCTATCTGCTGGCTGATAAGACCCATTTGGAAAGTGACTTTGACCAGTATGAGGCGCTGGTGCAGCTGTCCAGTCAGCTCACCTTATTTAAGATGCTTTCAGGTGCCTTCTGCCATAAGTCCAACTTCGAGTCCGATTTAGTCAATTACGTCAATCGCTATGTCGGTAAGGATAGCTTAAGCGGCAGCTTGGAGCCACGTGAGGACAGCGATCTTGCCTCCAGTGTCTTAGGCAGCGGTTCGATCTTCAAGCCCCAGTATCGCAATTGTGCTGAGTTTAAGCTCTTATTGCCTAATGTCTATGGCCTGCACTTTTGCTATTTAGATAGTGTCTTGCAGCTGAGCTTAAATGGCCTTGATGGTTACAGCTTGCCTTGCTCGCATCTTAGGGTGAATTTGTTCAACTTAACGCGCCTGACCAATACTATCTACATCAAGCGCGCTGATCAGTGTGCCCATTTATCGTCCTTAGACCATAATCTGAGCTTTGTTAGCCCCTTACAGGGCTATCTCTTTGGTCAAGATGCCTTGGCGATCGGGCGGCGCGCGGTTAAGGAATTTATCTGGCGCACCCAAGATAAGGATAGCGCAGGCGTCTTTTACTATCAGCTCTTGTCCGCTGAGTCCAAGGGCCTAGGTTATGAGACCTCACTGCCGGAGTATCACCAGGCCTTGGGCCTCTTTAAGGATAGCTTGAGCGCTGCGCTGGCCTCAGGCCAATTCACCCCGGAAATGGAGAAGTGGGCGCTGCACCTTTACGTCAAGCAGCGCATTATTGAGTACTTAACACCGGTGGGCGTGCCGGTGTCAGGCTTTGCGGGCAATCGCCTAGGACAGTACTCCAGCGACAATTTGCGCGCCTATATGGAGCTGGTGTGCAATTATGTGCTTTTTCGCCAGAACTTGATCTTCAAGCACTATATGACGGCGCAGCGCGCCAAGGACAAGTACGAGGACGAGCTGCGTCAGGCGGCTGCGGCGCAGGGCGCGCAGTCTATGGGCGCGCAGTCTATGGGCGCGCAGTCTATGGGCGCGCAGCCTCAGGGCGCGCCGTCGGCGGCCCCACAGGCTAACGTCCGCCCGCCTGAGCATGTCTTCTTAGACAACTTCTTGGCCTGCAATGCCCGCATTGGCAGCAGTGTCACCCTCTATGATGATCAGGGCCAGCCGCTGAGCGGTGAGGCCTTGGAGCTGCGCGTGGCAGTAGGTGGCGCGCGCGATGAGGGCGGTCACTTTAGCAAAATGACGGTGCCGGGGGTAAACCCGACCAAACGTAATGCTACTAGTAGTGGCTTTGATGCGGCGACCTATGTTCCAGGTATGCAGGAGACCACCAGCCCTGAGACGCTGATTGCCGCGCAAGAATTAAGCTGCGATCAACGCTTTCCGTTCCAAGAGAGCGGGCGCGTTAATGGCCAGTTTTTAGGACGCTATCACAACACCGATTGGGTGATGCGCCTGTACTACGATTACAGCTATTTGCGTCCGGCTTCTTACGGTGAGCTCATTGGCGATAATGGCATGGTCGCGCTGATTCCGGGTACCCCGGCGTGGTCGTCCTATCTCATGGGCCGCGCTTATTACACCGGCGAGCTCATCGGCACTAAGCACCTCAATATGGGTTATGCCCTGTTAACCTATGCCGACTTGGCCGGATGCTATGAGGCCTCGTCCTACGTGGCCACGATGTGCCAGCCGCTGTTTCTGGCTAATGCCAACGACGAGGGGCGCCTCTTCTTGTACCAGCACTTGCGCGCGGTAGCAAGCTACTATTTAGGGCGCATTGCCTTTGATTATGCCCATTATCGCGTCCGTCTGTTCCAAAGCTACGATCGTTATATCGAGCGCCATGACTTTGCGACGGCGCTGGCGCAGCTTTTGGGACAAGATCCGGATTTGCGCCGTTTGGTCGAGGCCAATAATCCAGAGCTCACTCGCGCTGCAGGTGGCAGTGGCGGCGGTCATATCACCTCCCATGGTGGCCATTGCTCGGCGGTAGTGGAGGCGGCGCTCAATGAGCAGAACTGGGATTTGAGCGCTTGGCTGGTGTCATCGATGCAGGTGCTAAAAGCAGATCGCCCGTACTCGGTGCGCTCCTACCAAGACTCCTTAGGTCGTGCCTCGTTTACTCTGGGGACGGCTGAAACTGAGCCATTGGCTGTGCCATTGGAACCTGATTTTGATCCGCGCACCCAGGCCGATTGGGGGCGTAGGAACGTGATCCGCGCGCACTTAGCTCAGGCGCTTGATGCCACCCGCGCGCTGCCGCAACGCTTAAGCGCGGCCTATGTGCCGATCGATCTGTTCTCAGGTAAGGGCGGCCCGTCCCTGTGCGAGGTCAATGCCTGGGGCATGGTCCTATCTAACACCATCTTGGTGCTGTGCGATACGCTGACGCGCATGAGCTTTATGGCGACGCGCTATCAGGTCTTGATTGAGCACTTGATGGCAGAACTGGCCGAGCTGATGCGCCGTGAGTATTGCCCGGATGGCTGCTTGGCGGTCTTTAAGTACTTGATTACGCCGCTGCCGCAGCGCAAGAACTTTGAGTTAAATTCGCCTAATTACTGGCTTACTATCCTCTACGGCCAAATTACCGGCAGTGGCTCTGAAGATTGCTCGCCATTAAACTTCTTTGAGGATGATAGCCCTAATTACAATTTAGAGCTGGCGGTGATGTTCTTGCAGCTGGGTATGATGCTGCCGGAGTATCGCGAGCAAGGCTATGCCTTGGTGGCGGATTTAATTGAAAATACCGCCGGTGACTTAGTGCCAACGCTGATGCCGTACTTAGATGAGTACGTGCGCGGCGCGGCGGCCCAGCAAGAAGGTGCGGCGCTGCATTACCTCACCCAAGCGGCCCGCATGCGCCATGACGATACCTTGGCCGATTTGTTGGCACTGTGGGGCGCCCATGCTGAGGATTGCCGTTCGTTTAAGAACGTGACCCATTATTTGGTGCAACATAAGCTCACGGCTGAGCGCAAGAACTTTGCCCAGCACTTGTTCTTTATGCATCAGCCTTATGGCATGTACGAGCAGTACTTGGTCTTAAAGGACGATCCTAAGGATGCCGCGCTGGCACACTCCTGCCTTTATTATGCGGCCGCCTTGCAAGTGCCTGAAGCCCGCGTGGAGCTGGCGGCCTTAGAGGAAGCAGGTAAGTTCAAGCCGCTGCCTTTTATCATCTACCTTAAGTATCTACAGCAGCTGGCAGAGCACAATGTTCAGGCGCGGGCGGTGCTGATGATGCTCTCGGTCAATGGCGATATCTTGCCGCCTGACTTTATGAGCCTGTATCGTCTGGCCGACGATGCGCAGCGCACCTTTACCAATTCGACGTTAAAGGCGGAATTGCTCAAAAGCGGCGTGATGGGCCCGCATAATTTGGGCGGTACCTTTGCCCAGCGCAGTTCCTGGGTGGGCTTATTTGGCCCAGAGCTTAATACCTTAGAGCACAACAACAAGGTCATCAATGGCAACTTTGCCCATTGGCAAGGGGCAGTGGAAATGGTTGACCTTGAAAACTACGCCTTCTTGAACTTTGGTTTAAGTGACCATAAGGTCCAAGACGTGGTGCGCAAGCTCTTTGTGGCATTAAGCCAAGGCAAGAGCCATATCGAGCGCCTCTTAACCTACAATTGGCTGCGCTCGGACTTATTCCCAGAGTTTCTGCAAGATCTCGCCGCTCCCGTCAATGAGCGCATCAATACCGTAGAGTCGGTCAACGATTACCCGGCTTTAATCTGCATGCTCCGTCTTTTCTCCAATGTCATGGACATGCGCTTTAACGACTTTGCCTCGTCCTTCTCGGTGGCGCTGTGTGCGCGCAGCTATGCTACCGATCGCAATATGAAGACGGTAGGCGAGGTTAGCTACAACCTGCTCAATGACAGTCAATTGCGCCCGAGCTACTCGCAGCTGCTCTATGGCGCGCTCTATAGTATCCGTGAGGTCAGCCAGCCAAACTTTGCGCTGTTCAAGGGCTTTTGCCGCTATTTAGGCAATTTGGGCAAGGGAGTAGGCCAGCGCTATGCCCTCTTAAATTACTCCCACTTGAGTGTGGCGCCTTATGGCGAGGCCTTTGAGCGTTCGATCATGCGGCCGCATGAGGATGCGCTGCGCGCGGTCGCACCGTTCTTAAGTGAGAGCTTGGTGCATGGCAGTGCTCTCTCCCAGGTGTTAGCGCAGCTGTTGCAGCGGCGCATCAACGCCAGCATGATGGTCAATGAGCCTAATACCCAGCAATCAGAAGACACGGTAACGGCCGCGCAGGAGGGGGCGCAGGCGCAGGTGACCGCGCCGGCGCCAGACGATGAGGTGCTCTACGCAGCAGGGGATAACGCCCCGGCGGACGCTCAGCGGGTAACTGGGGCTACGGTTAGTGCTACGGTTAGTGCTACGGTTAGTGCTACGGTTAGTGCGGCGGTTAGTGGGGCGGGCGCCGCAAGTAGCGCTGCATCCAGCTCCAATGACTTTGACGCGTGGCGTGCTGATGCCCATGACTTGGTGGTAAAGCTTGGGCTGCACGATCGCTCGGGGTCGCTGGCGCGGGCGTTGGGCGTACGCTGGCGTCGTAGTAGCACTAGCCCTGCGGCTTTGTGCTGGGGCATCAATTGGGATCAAGTGCTGCCTAATGGCGCAAGTAGCGCGCCTTTGGGCTATTACCTCGACCAAGAGCTGCCCGAGGAGCTGGAGATCTACCTTGAGATCTTGCTTAACAGCACTCACTTCCTCTACAGCCAATGTTCGAGCCTCTATCAGCTCATCTTGTACAGCCGCAATGGCTGGCAGTTGAGCCGCAAGCCGCATGGGCCTAAGCGCAGCTTCACCTCGATTATTGCCCGCGACATGATGCGCGGTATGCCTGATAGCTGCAGCAATTACCTCTACTATTGCCAAAGCCACCTCTTTAAGTACGATTTTGGCCATAACTTCATCGAAAACGAGCAGAGCAAGCTGGCGCGCAAGTTTATGGAGGAGGTGCTGCAATTAGATTGCACCAGCCCGAACTTCACCGAGTTCGCGCGCAAGATGGCCCACGAGGGCTTCTTAGAGTTCTACACCTTGCTCAATGAGCACTACAATGGCATTGTGCCGGGCAAGCTGCGCTTTTTACCTGATAGCTTAGGCAACGTCTATGACACCAGCACGGGTTATATCGCCTACTATGAGCGCGGCGATGAGATGCGCCTTGAAGAATCGGAGGCAGCGATCGCGCGCACTCACTTGCGTGATTTGCGCAAGCAGCTCAACCAATTGTGTCAGCTCACCAAGGCCGAGCGGCAGGCCTTCTTTGAGCCGAGCGATGACGCCCTGATTGCTGATTTCTACGCGACCAATAAGCATTTGCCCCCAACCAAGCTGCAAAAGGCTTATCACGAGTTGCTGGAAAGCTTGAAGATGCGCGCGACGATCGAGCGTATCTTAAGTCCGGATGACTTTGAGCGCTTAACCCAGCTTGAAGACGGCCACTTTACCAGCTACACCTTCAGCGATGAGCATCATCCTAGTTCCTTGGATGATGTCATCGGCATGCTGGGCTTTACCTGCTCGATTATGCCGTATGCCGCCTTACGGCAATTAGGCGCGGACGATCAAGGCGCGGTCTTGCAGCACTCGCAGCTGCTCTCCCCACAGTTACGCCACAGTGAGGACTTGACCCAGGCCCGTTTGGCGGTGGCCCAAGGCCATGAATTATGGGGCTTTAACTACGATCGCCGTGAGCGGCGCTGGAATCAGAGCGCCGAGGAACTCTGTTTTATTGCCACGCGCGCGCCGAGCAATTACCACGAGCACTTTAATTCGTACCACACCTTTGGCACGACTTACACCAATTCAAGCTACCAGGTCGCTTGGCTGCATTTGAATTTGGCCCACGAGCGCCATCAGCATCCTGATGCTAAGTGGCTGGCTCCGTCTAATTTAGGGGTGGTCAGCGATCATGGTTTAACGCCGGTGATCGAAGGTATGCCGCTGGGACGGCACGGGGCACCGACTGAAGATAATCAGCGCACGCGCGAAGAGCAGCTTTTGCTGGCGGCGCTTGAGTCTGGTGCGCAGTACCAAGGTCCGCTCTTTAATGATGAGGACTACTATGGTTACGCCGTGCTCATGGAGCGCTTAACCAAGATCTCCTTGCTCTACGATCTTGATCTCTTTGGGCTCGAGGCCTCAAGTGGTTATCGCGCCAAGAGCATCAAATCCGATGGCACGGTGCTCGATCACAATAGTCTCGATTTAGGCTCGCAGATGCCACAGCGCGTACGTACCCGCCGTGGCGTCGAGGCTGATCTGTCGGCACGGCGCGAGGCCGATAAGCTCACCCGAAGTGCGCGCCAAGAGATGCGCTCGACCCAAAAGGGCAAGCAAAAAGGCAGCACCTTGGAGGCCCCGGCCATTGAAGAGCCGGTAAGTCAGCTGCGTGAGGTGGTGGCCAGCCTGCAAGGGAGCGCCCCTGATTCGATCTTATTGGGCGGTAAGGTGCAGGACGTCAAGACGCCAGAACCGCGCAGCTCGATCGTGGTGGGCACCTCTGGGGCTGACCATAGCAGTGAGCTGTTCTCACGCCTGCAAAGCTTTATCAGCGATAAGATTGCGCTGCCTGAAGGCAGTGGTCTTATCAGCACCAAGTCCAAGGCTTTAGACTTTGAGGCTAAGGATGCCTATGGCGTTTATGAGCGCTATACCGATAACTCGCCGTTAGACGAGGATATCGCGGGGATGCTGAGCTTTGATGAGGTCAATGATGGTCCGGGTACTTATCTGCGCTATCTGCACAAGCACTTTGGGGCTAAGTATGACCATGTCAATGAGCAGCAGGCCTTTAGACCACGCATGTACTTTGAGGAAGATAGCCCACTTACGACCTTGATCTACCTCATCACGATGCGTGAGACCTTAGATCAAAATGTGCACGAGCGCTTCCAGCTCGAGCACAAATTTCTCACGCGCTTAGAGCGCCTGGGCTATTACTATGGCGCCTGCGACGTGATTGACTCGGCCTTGGTCACGGTACCTTTTGTCGCCTACAAATGGCGCTTTGAGCGTGACACTTTAGACGAGCAGCTCCACGACGGCTTTTCGACCATGGCCTCGTACGCTCTGAGCTTTGCTTTCCCTGATCAGCGTGAGGCCATGAGTTTCACCCAGGGTATAGACGGTGAGTGCTCGTCATTTTCCGCCAAGCTGTGCCGTTACCTCAATCTGCCTGAGGACACGCCGCCTTATCTGTTAAAGGCGATGGTGGTCGATTGCGCCGATAGCTTGGCCACTTATCATATGAGCTGGTATGAGCGGATGCTGCTGAGCTTAAGTAGCAGCGATGCGACCCCGGCTCGCATGATCTATCTTAATGATGACAGCGTGCTGCACCCAGCGCTGATTGATTGGCTCTCCAGTCCCGATCTCTTAGCTTGCGCGCCTAATTTGCAACGCTACTTTACCAGTGCTGAGCCTGAGCTCAAGAGTGAGGCGTTGTGCTCGCTGATGGGCTTTGATGCTGCCTTCTGTGCCCAGGTCATTGAGCTTTCTAATAAGCTCTGTCGCGTGCTCACCTATGATGAAGTTGCGGCCTTAAAGGCTGGGATTTTAGATCCGAGCACGCTCAAGGCACCAAATCCTAAGCCTAAGTGTAATCGTAAGGGCTTCAACCGCGTTGTGGACCTGGCGCCCCGCGAGCTCAAGGAACTTTATCCGTACACGCCGCAGCGTGCTGAATTTATGCTGCTGTGGCTTAACTTCACGCGTCCTGAGTTCTTATTGCGCCACCGTGATCCGGAGATTGACCCGCGCCTCGATACCTTCCTTAAGGTTTGGTACAACTATAGCCACTGGGATAAGCTCGCCGAGGCCCAGCAAAACGAGCTGAGTGTGCGCACCTGTGAGCTCTCCAAGCTCACTAGCTTGCTGTGGCGTCACGCCTGTGATCGCTATAACTTAGCGCAGCTGTACTTCCCACAGCGTTTGCAAGCTAAGTTAAAGCGCGCTTGGGTGGGCGACCAATTAAGTTTAGAGGAGCAGCCTTTTAACTCTTACGCGGGCTTAGGTGAGCTGGGCGCGGGTTTGAGCAATGCAGATGAGATCGCCCAATACTTGTGCTATCCACCGCTGTACGTCTATGCTCAGGCTAGTGGTCTCAATGTTTCCTATGGCCGCAGCTATGAGGGCAGCGAAGTGCAGCGCTTACTGCCGCTCATGATGGCTGGCTATGACTATCAGGCCCACTTCATCTGTGATGCTTTCACCCTCATGGATCCGCTCACCAAATTTAAGGCCAGCGCTGAGATCAACGCTACTCAGCCCGGCTATAAGGGGGACGCTCGTAAGTTAGCCTTAGCTTTATGGGGTGAGGGCACGTATCAGCATAGTGTTGTAAGCAAGCTGGAGCTATTCTTAGAGCAGCAATATTGGGATGTGGGCAGTCGTGAGCTGCGTTACAACTTAGATCAAAACCTCCCGGTCACCAACTTTGTTGATGAATTGTCTCGGATTGGTGAGAGCAAGCGCAGCAAACTGTGGTATCAGCTGCATAAATACCCAATTGAGCTGGCCCAAGAGTTACAGCGCGACTACCGCTACTATTTGCCAAGCACGGTCAACGCGGCTTTAGGCATTCCTGCTTATTTCGATTTGAGTGCCGGGGTGACAGAGCAACGTTACCAAGTAGGTCTAGGTGCACTGCCAATGACCTGCCTTAACCGGGTGCAAGCAACCAAGCAGGGTTGCAATGCTCCGCGCACGGAGGAGCAAAAGTGCTCCTACACTTACATCAATCATCCTGAGCTCCTCGATGGTGCCGATACGATCGAGCGTCAAGAGCAGCTCTTGCAGGCGCTTAAGACGGAGCAAGAGTATTTGAAGCGCAATTTACAGGCGTTAAACCTGCAAGCCCAAAAACTCGAGGCTCAGATCACCCAGGCCAAGGGTAGTGCGCCTACGATCAGGCCATTAAACGTCCCGACCTTGTTTACGGTGTATAAGCGGCAAATGCAGCGCTTGCAATTTGACCTTGAGACTTTCATGCCGGAGTATCTGTACTCCCCTAATGTTTGGCGTAATGATATCGAACTTGATATCGAGCAGATCAAGGCTGGGGGCGAGTACTTTGCGCGCCACAGCGGCCATACCGTCAAGCCTAATGAGAGCAGTTTTGAGGTGCTCGCAAACTTTGATCCGGACAAGCTCTTAGAGCGGGAGCTGCCGCTGCCGCTTGAGGTCTTGCCGGTGGAGCCTAAGCCTGATTACTTTAAGGCCTTAAGTGCGGCCGAGATGCAAAAGATCGACCGCGAGGTCAGCGCTAAGATCGAGCGGATCTTTGAGCGGACCCAGGCGCTCATAGCGCAAGAGGAGGCGCGGCAGCAGGCGCAAAACCAGACGTCAGCTGCGGGCGCAAATCTTAGCACTGAGTCGGCTCAGGGTACGACGCTAGAGCCTAGCATGACGCCGGAGCAGAGCCATACTAACGTGCGCTTTAATCAGAGCTTGGAGCAGCCCGACATGGTTGAGCCGCTTGTCGCTCCGTTTGAAGCACCGCAGCCGCAAGAGCAGACTAGCGGTTTTGAGGGCGATGAGATGACGCTCTTAGACGAAGAGCTTGCGGACTTTGATCTCTCCGAGCTCTCGGTGGTCACCCCTGAGGTCGCCGAGCGCTTTGCCCAGCTGCTCATCAACGAGGGTGTGGATCTATGGGATATCGACGCGGTCGGTGACATGCTCATTAAGCTGCGTTTGCGCCATCTCATGAATGAAGGCTACACCTCAGCTGAGATCGCCAAGATGTTAGAGGAAGGCGCCATTTCCTTCGATCAGGAAGTAGCCTTAAGCGACATTTTGGCGAACAACGCCCAGTTCTACACCGAGAACGCCATCAACTCAGGTAGCAAGGAGCAAAAAGAGTCCAAGGAGCAAAAGGAACCCAAAGCTTCCAAGGACCAGCCGAAATAGGGGCTAACTAAGTGGTCTCAGTGAGGTGAGCGTAAGGCCGACTCAATTTAGAGCGCAGCTTGGTCGCTCGGTGGCTCGGTCTTCGTTCACGTGAGCTCGGCGGCCCAGCCCGCGTCTCAGCTGCGCTGCGGTCTAGCCCGCGTCTCAGCTGCGCTGCGGCCCAGCTCTCGTCTCAGCTGCGCTGCGGCCCAGCTCTCGTCTCAGCTGCGCTGTGGCCCAGCTCTCGTCTCAGCTGCGCTGCGGCCCAGCTCTCGTCTCAGCTGCGCTGCGGCCCAGCTCTCGTCTCAGCTGCGCTGAGCCGTCCGGTGGTCGCAGCTGCTCAAAGCGCACTTGGGGCGCCCTAAATGGGGCTTTAAGTGGCGTATGGGCCTGGCCTTAGCTAGAATAAGGAGTTGCTTGCGGGTGTGCTTATTGCGGAGCTGGCTTTAAATGGGCAGGCCGAGGCGGTATCTGGCGACGGTGCGTTAGAGCTATCAGCTTCTAACTTGATTGGTGGAAAAACGATGCAGTATCTGTTCAAAATTACGGTGTTAGGCCTGCCTGAGGCGGTCTGGCGCCTGATTTCTCTTGAGGGCAAGGCCGACGTGCCCCATACTATGGCCTTATGCAATTTGGCCTTTGATTACGCCAATTATCAAGACGGTGGGTTCTACTTGCCTCAGACCCCAGAGCAGCGTCGGGCCTTAGCCTGTTTAAGCCAAGCAGAGCTGCACTCTTACTGCACCGGGCTTGAGCTCGAGCGCGCTCCAGGTAGTTCTGATCTGTGGTGCTCAGCTCGCGTTCAGAACCTTGCTGACTTGCAGGCGTACCCAATTACCACGCCTGGGGCGGGTATTACCTCCTTAGACTCCGTGATCGCAGCGCTCTGTGACACCTTTGAGCGCGAGCAAGAGCCTTATTTTGCCCAGGAATTGGGCTATGAGGTTAAGCCAAGCTTCCTTTACGTGGTACACGGGGTGCAGCACTTAGTGGAGGTTAAGCGCCGTGAGGAGAAGCTTGCCTGCTTTGTCCCTGCTGCCTTGATGGGCGCGGTGCCGGTCAAAGCCTATGGGCTTGAAGGTGAGCCCGAAGAGCTCAGTTATGAGCTGTTAAATCAGGAGCTCGCTACGCTTGAACAAGCCTTAAATCAGCGCGCTGAAGAAGTCGAGCGCAAGGTGCTCGCCGGGGAAAAAGTTGACCCAAATTGGGAACATGAGTTTAGCCTCAACCTCAAAGAATGCACTTCACGTCTGCGCGCCTTAGGGGCGATGCGTACCGAGAAGCAAATTAACAATGCCGTCTTGCAGGCAGGCGGCGCTGCGATTAAAGTACAGAATCTTTAGGGCCTTTGGGGCCAAAGAGGCACGCGGTCGCGTGTGATTGTGGCAATAGCACCAGCCCCGGTCGGGGCGTCGTTGTTGCGTTTCCTAAAAGATAGGAGAAAGGGTCATGTCCTTAATCATGCTCAAAGATATTACGATCCCAGAGCACTTTCCGATTCCACCTAAGGTCTCTGAGGCCGAGCTTGCCGCCGATCATCAGCTCTTTGATCGCGTCAAGGAGGCGCTTATCGCGCACCAAGCGCTCTTGATTGCGCATTATTACACTGCTCCGATTGTCCAGCGCTTAGCCGAGGAGACGGGCGGCTTTATCGGTGATTCTTTGGAGATGGCCCGCGTCGGTAAGGATAGTCCGCTTAAGACCATCGTGGTCGCCGGTGTACGCTTTATGGGTGAGACCGCCAAGATCTTATCGCCGGAGAAGACCGTCTTAATGCCGGACTTACATTCTGAGTGCTCCCTGGACTTATGTTGCCAAACCGAAGATATTATCCGCGTTAAGGCCGAGTACCCAAAGGCGACCGTAGTTGCTTACGCCAACACCTCAGCTGAGGTTAAGGCACACTCTGACTGGATTGTGACTTCGTCCTTAGCCGTGGAGCTGGCCGATTACTTAAAGGGACGCGGCGAGGAAATCTTATGGTTACCAGACCGCCACTTAGGTTCCTATATCGCTAATAACGCCAAGACGGACGTTTACTGCTGGCCGGGCCGCTGCGTGGTCCACGATTCCTTTGACCCAAGCGGCATTATCAAGCTCAAGGAGCAGTACCCAGAGGCCAAGGTCTTAGTGCATCCCGAGTCACCAGCCTCAGTCGTCGCCTTAGCTGATTGCGTCGGCTCGACCTCGCAGCTCTTAGCTTTTAGCAAGAAGGACGATGCTCAGACCTATATCGTGGCCACTGAGCGCGGCATCTTCTACAAGATGCAGCAGGCTTGCCCAGAGAAGACCTTTATTGAGGCCGCGATTGCGCCGCAGGGCGTAAGCTTAGATGGGGCAAAATGCCCTTGGATGAGTTTAAATTCCCTGAGCAAGATCTTAGAGTGCTTAGAGGGCAAAGAGCCACAAAAGCACGAGATTACGGTACCTGAGGACATTCGCGTCGCCGCTTTAAAGCCGCTTAATCGCATGCTCGCTTTTTCGGCTGCGTTAAAGGCAGGTTCGGTTCCTAACGACCTGTAACCCAGAGCAGATGACGGTAAGAGCGTGAGCCTTTTCACTGTGGCGCGCGCCTAAATTCGTTACAATAACAGGCTGCACTGTCCTAGTGATAGTGCAGCCTGTTTGGTTTCCTAAGTGAGGTAGCAATGCAAGGGCAAATCACGACCTACGACAATAAGAAGGGTGTGGGCCGCGTCCAAGGTGAGGACGGCCATATCTATCGTTTTACCCGCAATGAGTTGGCGCAAGGCGAAGATAGCTCTAACTTGATGATGGAGATGCAGGTTGAGTTTACCCCGAGCACCGACCAAAACGGCTATCAGCAGGCCGCTGAGATCAAGGTCTTAAATCGCGCGGACTTTGTGGGCGATGCCCTGTATGTTGAGCCCGAGTCCTTTGTTGTGGCCAAGGAGGATTTGGTGCCCGGCTACGACGTCTTAGATCGCGGTCTTTATGGGTTAGAGCGCGGCGAGCGCAGCGAGGAAAAGGCTAAAGCGCGCCTCATCAATGAATGCGTGGCAGTGGGCGCCAACGGCATCGTGCGCTACAAGTGCGAGACCCAGCTTAAAAACGCCTTTGGCTATGGCTTCAACATCTACCGCGTTTCGGGCGTTCCTGTGGTCTTAGGGCGGCGTATTGGCACCCGTGCTGAGGCCAAAGAGATCGACAACGGCTATCAATTCCGTGCCAGCGAGCTCAATCAGCGCCTCAACCAAGCGCAAATCAAGAAGGCGCACAATCTCATCGTCAATACCAAGCTGGGCAAGCTGGTGCTCAAGGCCATTGGTGCCTTCCTGCTCTTTATCTTTGTTATGGGCTTTATCTTAACTGGCGGCATTTAGCCAGTTGGCACTCACGCGGTTCAAGCTCAGGAAGCTTACGTGAAATAAGCGCGCGTTAAGCCTGCCATTTGGGCACACTTTATGCCCTAGATGCCTTATCGCCTAAATAGGCAGACCAAACGTGGGATAAATGGTTGCTTCACAAGGAGGGGCATTGAGTCTTAACTTTGCGGCTTTGCATGAGTGCTTTGATGATTTGCCGACGGCTTTTACCGTGATCGAGCTGGTGTGCGATGACGAAGGGAAGCCGATTGACTGGATTTTCCGCTACGTCAACGCAGAGCTGGTGCGCTTATTTCGCGTGCCGCCTGAGCGCCTGCTCAATCGTCTCTTTTATCGCGAAGTTTTCTCCAAGATCAACTCCAAGAAGTGGCTCGACTTCTATTATCGTGTCGCCTTCCAAGGTGAAACTTTGGTTTTGCACGAGTACAGCCCGGAGCTGGCGAAGTACCTCATCATTAAGAGCTGTCCATGGAAGGAAAAGGGCTTTTGTGCGCTGCTCCTAAGCGAGGAAACGCGCGAACGCCAATTGCAATACCGGCTTGATCACTTGGTGCATTTAGCCCATTACGATGCGGCAACCAACGTGCAAAATCGCAACAGCTATGAGAGCTTTTGCGCCTACTTTGCTGAGCACCATGGCGGTCAAGTGCAGGATAGCTCTGATGCTAAGAGCTGCCAATTGTGGGACTTAAGCGCGATGTTGATGCCGATCAAGGGCGCCAGCTTGGAGCTGCCTTGTGTCGGGGGCGCGATCATCGGGGTGCTCTTTGTCGATATCAATGAGTTAAAGCGCATCAACGACAGCTTTGGACACGAGAGTGGTGATTTCCTCATTCGCATGGTGAGCGATAAGCTTAAGGATGTCTTAAACGGCTATAACTTCCAGCTCTTCCGGGTGGGCGGCGACGAGTTTGTGGTGATTATGCCCGCCATCGCTCAAGATGAGCTTGCCACCTTAGAGCAGCGCCTTAAAGATAAGCTGGTCAATGACGCAGTGCCGCATTTTCCTAAGGTGCTGGCGGCCGTGGGCAGTGCCTGGGAGGTCTGTGCTCACAGCATTGAGGCTTTGGTCGCTCAGGCTGATGCCAAGATGTACGAACACAAACGCTCCCTCAAAGTTTGCCGCGAGTAAAGTCTGCCTTAGCAAGTCATGCCATTAGCAAGTCCGGTCGTTACACGACTGCTGTTACCTAAGTCAGATAAATAAAGCTTGTTTGTCTTTGGAAAGTTTTGGCCTATACTGGCTCGAGCTGCGTGCCAGTGATAACTTGGCCTCAAGCTCTAGCTAATGTGGCCTGCTAGACGTCAGCTGAGATTTGAGAAAAAACGGTCGCAATTAAGACGAAGTAAGCATCAAGCTATGGTCGAGCAAAAAGGATTCAAGTCGAGCGTGATCGATGTACCACGCCAGCCCAACCAAGAAGATCTGTTTGGCATTCAGGTCTATCAAGAGGCGCTCATTGAGTACATCAAATACACGGGAACCCCGATCACGATTGCACTGCAAGGTGAATGGGGCAGCGGCAAGACCTCGCTGATGAACTCGTTGCGCTTTAGCCTGTGCGATGTGGCGCCTGCGCCTTATTTTGGCGTATGGATCAACACGTGGCAATTTGCATTGCTTCATTCCCCGTCCCAAGCCGTTATCAGCATCCTGGAGTCAATCATTAACCAAATTGGCTCGCTGAATCCTAATCAGCAGCGCTGGGAAGCGAGCAAGAAGGCGATTGGCGATATCTTCAAGCGCATGGCCGTGGTCGGAACCAAGGTGGCCACCCAAGCGGTCGGCATTAATGGCGAGTGCATTGAGGGGCTATTTGGCGGCAATGATAAAGCCGGTGAGTCTGATTCCAACGTTGAGAAGCTCAAGCAAGAGATCGTTGCTCTGATCAATGATGCGATGTCACAATCAAGAGATAAAAAGGGCTTTATCTTCTTTATTGATGACCTCGATCGTATCGATCCTCCGTTTGCGGTAGAAATCCTTGAGCTGCTCAAGAATTTGTTTGACCTCGACCACTGCGTCTTTGTGCTGGCCATTGACTACAATGTGGTGATCAAGGGCTTAAGGCCGAAATTTGGTGAGCTCACCGCGCAAAACGAGCGTGAGTTCCGCTCCTTCTTCGATAAGATCATCCAGCTGCCGTTCTCGATGCCGGTTGCTTCCTACGCCATTGACAACTTCTTAGTTAAGGCGTTGCAAGATATCGCTTTCTTTAACGCAGAAGAGCTTAAGAATCAGGGTTTGGTCAGCGATTTGAGTGAAATCGCCCAGTGGACAGTCGGCACTAACCCACGCTCACTCAAGCGCCTGACAAATACCCTGTCGCTTATCTCGATCATCAACCGCATTCAGTCGCAAAAGGCCCAAGCGCAAGGCTTAGTAGAAAATCAACCTGCGGAGCTTGATACCTTTACCAAGCAGCTTAGCTATGCCTTGGTGTGCATCCAAATCGCTTATCCTGCTATCTACAATCTCTTGCTCGATGAGCCTGATTTCAAGGGCTGGGATATTGCGCTGGCCACACGCCTGAAGGCACCGCTGATTGATGAGGCGATCTTGGAGTCGCTCAAGGAGTCTGAGGCGTTCGACGAGGAATGGGAGCAGACCTTGTTCCGCATTTGCCAACAGGACGCCTATCTGCAGCAACACTCTTTTGACCTGTCGCAGTTGCTCAATAAGATTGCGCATATGGTTAACAACGATGAGGAGCTGGGCGAGATCGTATCTCAGGTCATGGATCTATCCACGGTCACCAATATTAAGGCCGGAAGTACCAATGAGGCTGCGAGCGCCAATAATGCGCAAAAGCGTAAATACGTCAAGGACACCTCGGTTTACGTGTTCCGAGGCCAGCGCTTTGATAGCCGCTCCAAGAAATTTGATGTTATTCATCAGGTGTTCTGTGAATATATTGCAGATCATCCGGAGCTCACAGCCCAAGAGATGGTGGAGACTATGACGATTTGGCCAAATGCCAAAAGCTACTTCCAACTCCGTGATGCAGCTACGGTTGATGAAAACGATCCAAAAGTGGCTAAAGAATATCGCTTTGATTTTCCGCCACTTAAGGAAGGACGTGTTTGCTTGCCGCGCTATATGTATTTTAAGAAGGAATTTGACAAGCATTTGGAGCTGTTCGACAAGCTGGGCTATCACATTGAGGTCGTGCAAGAGTAGCAGCCAGAACAGATGGGCTTACTAAGGCCTGCACTGCGGCTCGCGTTTTTATTTGGTCGCACTAAGAGAAAAGCCTCGGAGTTAAACTTCGGGGCTTTTTTGTGATCGCCCGGTATTGCTCAAGATGGGGTTAAGGCCGTGGGCAGTGCCTGGGAGGTCTGTGCCCACAGCATTGAGGCTTTGGTCGCTCAGGCTGATGCCAAGATGTACGAACACAAGCGCGCCCTTAAGGCCTGCTGCTAACAAATCAGGGCACGAGTAAGGCTTGTCGCTAGAGGCTATCCTAAGTAGCAAAATTGTGAGGCCTGCCCACCATGCCTGGGCCCAATCAGGCTACACTGGCCCAGGAAGCGGGAGCTGTTTCTAACAAATATTTCGGGCACCTGTTGCCTAGAACATGGCTTTTTATAGCCCTTAATCGATGTACTAATTGCAGTGTTTGATTGCTCCCGTCAGTAAGATGACTTATTGCGCTTGGGTGGAACGCAGCTCTTAGCCTTGAAGCAAGTGGGGCTTGCGTTAGGTGGTCGCTGTGCTCTATTTCTCACTCAATTGCGGCAAGCTAAAAGGGAAAGCATTATGGCGGCTTTTTCTAATGTTGATGTGCCATTAGTTGATGGCAGCGACGATTTGCTGGGGCTAAAAGCGTATCAAGAGGCGTTAAGCCGTTTCATTAAGAACTCTGATACCCCGATCACGATCGCCTTGCAGGGGGAGTGGGGTAGTGGCAAGACCACACTTATGAATGCGCTCAGACGCGATCTGTGTACAGGGTATAATGCGCCCTTTTGCGCCATTGAGGTCAACACCTGGCATTATGCCTTGATGCATTCGCCAGAACTGGCACTTGTGGGGATTATGGAGGCCCTGGTAAGCCAGATTGGAGTGCAGGTCTACGGCAAATTGGCCGTGGTCAAAGACAAGGTATCAGCTTTGTGCAGGCGTTTTGCGGTGATTGGGGCTAAAGTCGCTGCCAAGCAAGTCGGCGCTGATATTTCACCCTTGTTAGTGAACCAAGCCCCCAACTTAAACTCCGAGGTGCTGCAGCTTAAAGCGGAGCTTGCCAAGCTCATTAACGCTAGCCTTGAGCAGCATTCCTATCGGGGCTTTGTCATCTTTATTGACGATCTCGATCGCATCGATCCAAAGCTTGCGGTTGATACCCTGGAAATGCTCAAGAACGTCTTCGATCTCAAGCATTGCATCTTTGTGCTGGCACTTGACTTTGAGGTTGTGATCAAAGGACTTGAGCCGAAGTTTGGTGTGCACACGGCGGCCAATGACCGGCAGTTTCGCGCGTTCTTCGATAAGTTCGTGCAGCTGCCCTTTACGATGCCGCTGCCTACTTACAAGATCGATGGCTTCTTGCAGCAGGCCTTGCTCACCAATGCCTTCTTAAGCCCGGCAGAAGGAGCTGATGAACAGCTGATCGCTCAGTTAAGCTCGATTGCTTATTGGTCGGTGGGCTCGAATCCGCGCGCGCTTAAGCGTCTAGCTAATAGCCTGGCACTTTTTGCTCTGATTAATAGCCCCCAGCTGCAACCGACTCAGCCTGAAAACGCGGCGGCGCATGAGCTTTTCACTAAGCAGCTGATTTTTGCCTTAGTCTGCATTCAGATCGCCTATCCGTCGATCTTCGATCTGTTGCTGGAAGTACCTGACTTTAAGAGCTGGGATAGTACTTTTGCTCAGCTGCGTAAGGCCCCAGAGATTGCGTCTGAGCTCGTGCCGTGGCTTAAGCAGGAATTTCCGGATGAGTGGGCGCAGGTCTTGTTTCGTATCTGCCAAAACGATGCTTATTTGCAGCAAAACTTTGATTACATTTTGCTGCTGCTCAATCAGATTGCCGCAATCATCAAGGATGATGTCATTTTGGGCGAGAGCATCGCTTGGGGCTTAGCCTTGCTCCGGGTGACCTCGGTTACCAGCTCAAACCGCGATGGCTTGGGGTCTAAACATCCTAAGCGCAAGGTCACCAACGATGATTCGGCCTACGATTATGCGGGCAAGGTTTACACCAGTGACCAAAAATCTGAGCTGCTGCACACCTTGTGTTGTGACTACCAAAAAGCGCATCCTAAGCTCTCGCGCGCTGAGTTCATTCAAAAGGTCAACCCGCCGTGGGGACCAACCATTGTTATGACGGTGGAGGAGTACCAGCAGCTGGGTAAGCGTTCTGAGACGTTCCACCAAGATCTAGACGAGTCCGACTCCAACATTACGCTAAGCTTTGCTGACGGTAAGGTATTTACCGCTTCCTACGTACGCAAACGTGATATGGCTTGGGTGTTCCAGCATTTTACCCGCATAGGTTTGAGCGATTTGACCATGCATTGTGCGGAGGATGACAACGTCTATTCCTATCACGGCGTACACTATGGCCCAACTCAGGGGCAGTTCTTTGCGACCTGCAATAACCTTTTGTTCCAATTAGCCACTGATTTTATCAGAGCTAATTCCCAGCAGACGGGGGCAGAAATGATCACTAAGCTCAATCTCTACCCTGACGCCCATCGCTTTGTCTTATACCAAGAGGAGTTGCGTGCGGAACTACATTTGGATGACGAAGAAAGATGGCGTAATGATTTACCGCAGCTTAATGATGGCAGCCGCATCTTGATGAGCCGCAAGATCTTGGAACGTGAATTTGAAGAGTACCTCAAGCGCTTCCGTAAGATGGGCTATCAGGTCGAGCTGGTGCAAAAGGGATAATAAGACGCTGCTATAAGACACTTTCGCCTCGGAGGTAAACTTCGGGGCTTTTTTGGCGCAGGGCATGGTACAATGAGCTAAGTTAGCAATAGCTAACCTAAGTTACCTTTTGTTAAGTATAGTTAGCCATAAGTAAGAATCCTATGGAAAAGCTCATTACCGCCGTTATCGTCCTGTTAATCGCCATCCCATGTTATTTTGGTTTGCGTCGTATTGCGCGCCAGCTGGTAGGTAAAGCCAAGAGCTGCGGTTGCAGCTCGGGCTCGGCCTGCGCCGATCACGCTACCTGCGATCATGATCAAGCTGATGCTAAGGAGCATCACTGTAATTGCGATGGCGAGTGCCATTGTCACAGCGATCTGTCGTGCGATAAAGCCAAGTCATAAGCGTCAAGCGAGAACGCAAGCCCTCATGCCGCCGTGAGTTGGTGCTCCCTATTAAGTTGCAGCCGTTTCTCAACACGAGTGGTGGTATCAGCAAGAGAGCGGCTGTACTTGCCGTAGCGTAGGCTTAGACACGTTGCCGCTGAGGCCGAAGTTTGTTGCCGCTGAGGCTGGCGAGCGCTACTGGCGAGGTCGGAATGCGCAGAGGCTGAGGCCAAAGTGCGCTGGAGCATGGGGGCGGGCGCTGCGTTTGGGCGCCGGATCGTGAGCGGGCCCGTGTTTTGAGGGCTTGACTTGAGCTCCTGCGGCCTTGGGCGCGTGCTAGCGCTAGTTTTTTGGGGCTAGTTGCGCTATCCTAACTAGAGCGTTGGCGTCGAGCTGGGAGCTCCTCTGGGAACACTTCATTGGTGGGGCGAGCTTGAACGTAATGCGCGGTTGGAAGCAATCTATCGTAAGTAGATTTCGCGGCACGCGGCCATGGGGTTAGTCGAGGGGAGCTATGCCAAATCAAGATTCGGTATATCGTCAAGTTGGAGACCTTACCGAAGACACTATTCGCAAGCTGGAGCAAAGCGGCCTGCGTATGACGGTGCAACGACGTCATATCATCGATATTCTGACCAAGAGCCAGTGCACTTCGCCTAAAGAGCTGTGGTTTGAGGCCAAACAGTTCGTGCCTGATTTGGGCATTGCCACGGTTTATCGCCTGATCAACCGCTTAGAGCAAATTGGCGTGTTAGCTAAGGCACGTAGCCTTGGTATCAATCGCGTGCGCCCACAGCTTGGTAATATCACCGCCCCAAACGGTGAGAAGCTGCGCGTGAATAATCGCCTTGAGTTAAACGACCTGATTCGGATGGGCCTGATTTCTGCGGGCGTCATCGGTGTTAACAATAAGATTGATCTCTCCTTAGTGGGAGAGCGCATCGACATCACGGTTACGAAGTAAAGCTGTCACACGGCCACCAAGTAAAGCGGTTACGCTGTCACTAAGCAACCTATTTGTTGGAATTAATACGCAGCTACGACTGAGTGCTGCCACAGCCCGCCCTAATTTTTGCTATGCTAAGCTTTTAGCGCCAGCTTAATAGGGCGGGCTGTTTGCGTTTTGAGACCACATGCTCCTTGAGGCTACATGCTCCTTGAGGATGCTCCTACCCCAATGGTAACTTTTTCCAGAGGATTGATGAGTCATGACTCGAGCCACTAAAGTTGATTTGGAAACTCCGACTATGGTCACTGCTTTAACCGCAGTGCCTGAGGTTCCCACTAAATCCACTGATCATGATGTAGCCGAGTCAGGTGAAACCTACTTAGAGGCGATCTTGCTCATTCGCGCCCGCACGCAAAGCGGCTTGGTGCGCGCGGTTGATATCGCCAATGAATTAGGCTTTTCTAAGCCTAGTGTGTCCCGCGCCTTACGCCAATTGGTCGAAAAGGGCCTGATCTCGATTGAAAAGTCCGGTGCCATTATCTTTAGCCCAGAGGGCTTAGCCTACGCTCAACAGGTGTTTCGGCGCCATCGCATCCTCACTTATTTCCTGCGCTACGTCCTTGAGGTGCCCGCGAGCCAAGCCGAGCAAGATGCTTGTCGCATGGAGCACGTGATCTCCGATGTGACCTTGGAGCGGATTGTGGCCTTCTTAGATGCACGCAATATCCTGCCGAAGGAATTTGCTCAGCCTACCGAGGTTAACCCGATCAACGTCAATATGGTGCTGCCAAGTTAGCACGACATGGCGCTTGTGCTACTGGAGAGCTTAGATTGACAAGGCTGGGGATTTTAGGCCATAGGCAATAAGCTCAATCTGAGCTTGCGCGGCTAGGGCGGCGACTGTTGATTAGGCCTTAGGGAGGCTTAGATGGCGCATTATAAAGAGCTGATGCCTGATCCGCTCAAGGCTCCGCCCACTATTTACCTAAACCTAGCGGCCAATGCCCCGTCCGTAAGGGCGGGGATACGGCCGCGAGTTTTCTCTTCTTCAAAGACCTACATAAATAATAAAACAGTCAACCTAAAGTGGCATGGATATTGCTTGTGCGACAAGAAGTAGTTGTAACGTCAATATTCCGGTGATGGCTGATGGTTAATCATTGCCATTGCTGTATCTTAGTCAATGTT
>CALXXU010000008.1 GCA_944392765.1 uncultured Anaerobiospirillum sp. | reverse complement strand
AGCCCCAAAATGCCGCGCAATGATACCATGAGATTGGTGCAGATCTATAATGCAGCAAAGTATGGCATAGAGCGAAACTGACAGGATGTACTATTCACATCAATCTCAGAACCACACAATATACAGTACTTTGTGTTCTTTACTGATGCGTTATGCAAATCGAGACTTGAGCAAAATTCGTGAATACAATCACTGAGCTTATCGCGTACCTTTTGAGCTTCCTTCAAATCAGCAGGCTCCTTGCGGCGCTCATAAAACTCTTCTTTAAGTTCATCAAGCAGTTTTTGAGTCTCAGGACGCCGTCCTGGGCGAAATAATCCATCAAGGATTCCCTGACGTTCAATTTGCTCGATCTGTTCTAAAACATTGTTGGAGAAATAAACTTCATCAGAAATCTTCTCAAAGTAGATGCTAAAAATTGAAGATAACTCATTGTCCAATTGCATCTCAATGTTCTTGAAATGGTTATGATCGCGAATGAAATCAAAAACATCTTGTGTGCCTTTAGACATACGCAGTGTAACCTTACCTTGCCTCGAGTTATAGGCACAAATGCCAGCATACTCAATTCCAGCATCTGATAAAGTATGGCAAGTTTCAGCCAAACAAGCTTTAGCATCTGCAACTGTGCGTGTATCAGCTTTATTACCAATTAAAAACAAAGGCTTACTCTTATGGCCAAAACCTAACTTCTTCAAAAACTCAAGATCGTTGCCTGGCAGCGGACCATGCTCAAGCGAAAAAAGCCAAATCAAGCAGTCAGCTTTGGCAATGGCATCACGAGCAATGTTGTAGTCAGTACTAGGTTCCTCAATACCACTTATATTAAGCTCATCAATCGCTTGCTCGGTATCCGAGTCATCTAAGAAACTCAGATCTACCTCATCACCGGTATCAATTTCACTGCCTGAGTTTTCTTGAGCTTTATTTTGCGTATTGGTACCTGGGTTATAGCCTGGGATATCAATCAAGCAACATTGCTCTAAGAGATCAGATCTAAACTTAAGTTTGACTGTGCAGTATTTGATAGCAGAGCCCACCCTAATGGCACCGATTTGTTCCGAGTCATGCTTTAACTCTTCATAATCACTTGAAGCAATGCCAAAACGGGCGTTTTTATAGTTAATACCGCAAATTTCATTGGGATCTGAACTATGAACCAAGTAGCTTGGCACTGCAGTAACCGGACGATTACCAGTGGCCAACTGCACCATATTGGAGCCATCAGGATCAAGCAAGCTGTTAATGAAGGATGATTTACCTGCCGAGAATCCACCACCTACTGCAATAACTGTCTTACTGTTAATTTCAGGGAAATTAGCAATCTCCTGCAGTCTTTGTTTGATGCGCTGTAAACCGATATAGGCTTTGAGGTTATCGCACCCACTTTCTTTGCGGCTAAATTCCACAAAGTTTTGATCAATCATCTGATCAAACTTGGCTACCACTGGGTGCGGCTCAGGCTGTGATTCTAGAGCATTTTGTAAAATTCGTAAGACACCAGATGCTTGTTGCTGCTCCATCAACTAAGCCTCCTTAAGCTCGGATGCGATCTGAGTTAATTTCTCTTGGCACTTTTTATAATGTACCATTGAGTTATTACTATCGGCTAACTGTTTTTCTAAGCTAGCAAGATGATCATCAAGACTGCCAAAAATAAGCTTGGCCAAATCTATAGTACCAGAGAGCAAATCAAGCTGAGTTAAGAACTGTTGAGATCTATTATAAAACTCGTCATCAAACCAATTTAATAGATCTTTTACCTTAGATAAGAACTCTTCTGCCTCTGAATTATGAAGTTTACCACCTGCTGAGCTAACTGAACGAGTAAACAAGAAGGTTAGACGGTTATCATTCTGCGAAAACAAATCATCAACCACAAGCTTAGGCAGCTGCTGCTCTAGCTGTAAAATACTGTTTTTTACTGCCCTCTCGATATCACTTGCGCGAAAGCCATTCTCCATACACCAGCTAGAACTAAGATCAAGATTCTTAGTTACAGCGACCTCCTCAAGCACCGCTTTGTCAATCCAGTTAAAGAGCACTTGCTCTTTAACTTCTTTAACCCTATTAGACATATCGTGAAAATGAGCCATTACCTCACGACGTACTACTGCTGGGTCAATTGTTTTAGTGGTCTCAGTACCAAAGTGTTGACGTTTCCAGAATAATATTCCTGTAGTGTATTCATATGTTTTGTTTGATACATCAAGACTCTGATCGGCGCTGATATTCGATTTATTGATAAAGCCCTGACTTATGGCATTAAAACGATCACGCAACTCGCTCTTGAGCTTCGCAAAACTGTATTTAAAAGCTAAATTAACCTCGTCAGCGATCTCGCTACGTTTCTTAGCTAACTCGTCACGAGATTTTTTAATCGTATCAAGATCTGCCTCTTCTAGATTAGCTTTTTCCTCTTCAAGCTTCTTTTGCAGATATTCGATATAACGCTCAACTGAAGCTTGTTGATCGCGCACAAAGACAGCTTGACGTTCCTTGATAATGGCATCCTTATCGGCACGCACTTGAGCGATAGCCTCTTGCACTGCGCTCACACCGGCTAACTTACGCAAAGAGCACAGCGTTTGCTCTTGATCACTGAAGGCAGCCGGATAGGTTTCAGTGAGATTAGCTAAGACAAGCTGCTCATTGTCGGATAAAGGCTGTCCAGAACTAAGCTTGCGCTCTAAGCTAAAGCAAATTGATGAGGTCAACAGCACCTGAGCTCCGCTTAAAGCATCCCGCAGCACTTGACGATCATTGCCTCGCATGCAGTCAGCTAAGCTCAACTGCAGATCATGGCGTAAATTCTCAAAGCTTGGATCAAAGAGATGATTGTTCTTATCCGCCACATCGCTAATCATGGTCATGTCAGATTGCGATGCCACCACATAGATCTTGTTGATGCTTTGTTCTTGGATGGCATTGACCATCAAAGATACATCGTCAGCACTCATAAACTGACTGCTTGGGCTAATCACAAAGATCACATCGCATTGCTTGATAAAGTCCATCGTACGCTGCGAGCGCGAGGCCACAGGATCATTGAGGCCTGGAGTATCAATAATACGCAGATCTTGAAGTTCAGGAATTGCCAGCTCAAGCTGAGCGCTCTTGGTAATCATGCTATTAGCACCTGCCGAGCCCACATAGTTGTTTAATTCAGCCGCAATAGCTTGTGGGCTATCTGCATTGAGAGTTTGAATGACCCCCTGAACGCTTTGGTTAATCTGAGCTAACAATGGGCTATGGGCAATACCTTCATAGAGCTCGTAATAAGGTCGTGCCGGCTGCGATAACATGGATTTTTCAACCGCCTGACGCACTTTTTCCTGCATTTGCGCCGACAAAGGCTGATTCTTATTGCGCTGCTGAGCTTGAACTAAGGTGTCTTGTAGCTTCTTATCCTGGATGGCAAGGTAAGCATCGTGCTCTTTCTTGATATCAGCAATATCACCTTGGTTAAAGAGCTCAACCGAAGCTTGATTGTCACCATAGCATAGTAAGGTCAGGCTCGCCGTCATTGGTGTAGCCGCCTTGGGCAAGATATCTTCGCCTTTGAAGAAAATAGCATTGAGCAGCGAAGACTTGCCTGCCTTAACCCGCCCGACAATACCAATATTGAGCAACTTATTGGCATTAGAGCTGAGCTCATGGTAAGTATCCTCAATCGTGCTGACACGGGCAATACTATTTTCCATGCAATAGGCACTAGCCCAAGGACGCACAATATCTGGCTCTTGCTCGCTTAAGTCCTCAATTTGCTTGAAAGCATTGATAATTTTTTCCATAGCTCTTCTAATCGAAAGTCTTGTCGGCGGGAAAGTTTGACCTGTGTTTGGTGCGGCCTCCCAGCATATAGCCGCACGCAGGACTCACTGCAATTTAGTGGAAGAAAGCATCGCAGCTGCGATACGTCTCCAATTGCTTAACCCCACTAAAATTGCGGTGAACCAGAAAGCAGGGCCAAACACTAAAGATAGATTAAGCCAAGGAGCGCATCAGCATATCGACTTGCTCAGCTGCTTGCTTCAACGCAGCGGCTTGAGCTTGGCGCTCAACATAAGTATTCTTGTTTTGCTCGATAATCTGATTCATCTCACTGCGCTTTTCATCAACAGCCTTAGTAAATGATTTTGATACTACTTCAAGCTTATTACTTATCTCTTGTGACAAAAGTTTTGACATCTGTGGTCTTAAGTGCGTTAATACCTGAGGAATAAAAATGTTATCCACCATCTCATTGACTTTAGCTCGAATTTTTTCCTCACGCATCTTGCTAAAAGCATTAGACAAAAGTCCTGGCAAAATGCTGTTTAACACGGAAATTACACCGGCTACCACGAGCTTGAGCGGTCCAGCAGCTGTCGACAGAATATTCAATCCTTGAAGTACTAGTGTGGAAATGTTCGATGCCATACCCAAATTAGCACCAGGCTCTTGTGTTACTACTTGGGACAAATTGAAATCTGTACGAACCAGTTGAGTAATTTGCGCACCAAAATCTACCGAACTAAAGCAGTTACGTTGCAGCTCTTGCGAGATAGAGCCCATAGCCTCTTGATACTGAGAGAAAATCTTTTGATCGATCTCCTCCAACTTGCCATTTAAAGCATTAACCACAGCGTTATGAACTACATCAATAAAGGTAGCTTGCGCTAAATCCAGATTGCCTCCAAGAGCTTGCGTTACAACCTGATCACGGTTCGCGTGTAAATCACTTTCGACACGTTTTATCACATCTTGTTGGATCTGGCTTAAATTAAACTGAGCTTCTAAATTATCTGATAAGCTTAGCTGTTTACGCTTAAGCTCAGCGACAGCAGCCTCCATAGAGCGCACAGCTTGTTCCAGCTTCTCTTGCTCTTGCTGCTCCAGCATATCTGCTTGGAGCTTGAGATCTGAACTTAAAGCCTCGCCTAATTGCTGTAATCCCGGTAAGTACTTATTACGAAACAGCTGATTACAATCGATGTTATTGAGCAACTCCTGTACTTGAGCTGCTGACTTATTGTTAACCGTACCGACCTTGATCTCACGCCCCAAGAAATATACTTCAAGCTGGCCTTCAATTTCCGCTCTTACGGAATCAACTTCATTCTGTGGACGTAAATCTGTCTTGGTGATAAAGACATGGAATGGACAGCCATAGCCATCGATCTTTTCTAGCTGGCGTAACAGCGAAGAGGTAACAGTGCCATCTTGGCAGTTAATCAGAGCGATGTAGAGACAGCCCTTATCCAAGTAATAGTTAATCGCCGTATTGTGCAAGTCAAGTGGTGACTCAAAGCCCGGCATATCGACCAAGACCGCAGGCTCAAGATCGCGCAGTAATGAGCAATTAAGGTAAATCTTAAGGTGAGTGTATTGGGCTGCGTTCTGATTGATCTCTTCAAATTGATTGAGCTCAAAAGTACGCACTAGTTGCTGACTATTAAAAGCCTCTATGCGTTCGATCTCACCATAGTGCAACTCTGTGGCTAGAGCAGTTTCAGGACGAATGGCTGTTGGCAACAAGTTACGGCCCAGTAAGGTATTGAGCAGGGTCGACTTACCGGCGCTAAAGCCTCCAACTACCGGAATAAGTAACTCACCAGAGCGCACGCCTGTGCTTAAGGCTTGAACACGCGTGCTCATAGCATCGCCTTGAACCTTTTGTGCTAAAGGAGCCATCTGCTCCAGCACCTTCAGATACTCGGCTCTATTCGTCATTACCTGCATAACCCAAAATCCTTCTATTGATGCTCTATTGCAGGCTAACCGCAATTTAGTGGGGGTTAACCCATCGAGGCCCGCACTAGCAGACAATCGGTTTAACCGATATCCTACTAAATTGCGGAGATCTGTTATCCGTTAACAATGTCACTGATTTTATTCTTTATTAATAAAATCAACCAGTGAAGCACAAGCAGCCATATACGACTTTTCCAAATCAACAACATGATCTACAAGATCATCGTTAAAGTTGAAAGCATTTGCAATCTGCTGCACCAAGCCCTTTTCTTCAGCAGAATAATCACCATCAGCAAAAACTAATGCCAGCAGTTCTACTAAAACAATACGCTTAACTTGAACGGTTGAATTTGATGCAAACTCACCAATAATTGCCTCAACATCTATAGGATCATCTGTATTGCAAACTGGAATCTGCATTTCATTAGCATAGGTCGATAAGGTTTGCATTTCAGTTTCTTCGATAACGCCATCAGCCTTAATTGCGGCAACCGCAAGCTTAAGAAAATTATCTTTTTCTTTTGAATTAAGTAAATTTAAAAACATAATTACTTACATCTCCTATGTTTATATTTGAAACAAGCAAAAGCTTAATTTTACTTAAGCTAAAGCTCTTCATGAAGCATGCTCATTTCACCACCTGAAACAACAACTTGATTCTGAATCAAGCCAAGCGCTGGCTCTTGCGAGTGAGTAACGAGTTGAGCCTCGGTACCAAAGCTGCGCACCCACGCTAAGAGCTCAGGTTCAGCCGTTGTGGTTAACTCGAGCTCCAAATCACCGTTGGGCAAATCGTGCATTTGCTGGTTTTTAGTCCAGATACGTTCGCGCACATAGTCAGCAGACTTACCCGCCTTAAAGTGAATGACGAAGGTACGCGGCTCATGCCACGGCAAACCAAAGCTGGAATCATCGTTATCCGTCAGAGCAAAGGAGAAATGTTCACCGCTGAGCATGACCTTGCTAATACGATGGATCGCGTAGAAGCTCTTAAAGCGAAAAGACATATCTGGATTAACGCCCGCCCCAAACACATAGAGCGCACCGTTCATCCCTGCTATCTGGTGTGGAGCAAAGAGATGGCGTTTTACCTCGTTGGTGCCTGAGGCCTTGTAATCAAGCTTCAACACCATCTTTTCGTTGATAGCCTGCGAAATGAGTTCTATCTCATCAAAGAACGGGGTGTAATCGATATACCCCTTGCTAAAGAAGGCAAAAGGCTTTCCCTGCTGAGGAAAGTTGCTCTCATCACACAGGAACAACGACAAACGCCGCAAGTCGCGCTCGGCTGTCTTTAAGATCTGAGTCGGAAGGTAAGGCTCAGCCAAATCACGACAAATCTCTAAATAGCGCAGCTCCCGCACGTTGAGCTGGAAGCGCCCATGTTGCGGTTTTGGAACCAAACGATACCAGCGAAACTTACCTTCCTTGCCTGTTTGCAGGCTTTCACCCATTTCCCGTTCGATCACGCCAGCCAAACGCATCACGGTCTGAGTTGAGCAGTTGAGCTTGCGCGTCAGATCAAACAGGAACCACTTTTGATCTGATGACAGCAAAATTCTGAATAGGCGTAACACTTTGTCGGCAGCTGTACTGTCGGCATCCATTTTGGCCATAGTTAAGCCTCGACTCCTTGCTGTACCTAGCGTTCGGGCATACGTTCCAGAGTGACTTCTCTACGCAAAAGCGCATCAACACCAACCTTAACGAAGCGCACTCTCCAATTTAAGCGTGCTTTTCATTAGAAGCTTAGCTGTGTGCTTGGACGCTGGCCCCCAAATACTAGCAAAAAAAAAAAACGCATCTATAAAGATTGATTACTGATCCCTAAGAACCTAGGTGAGATCACAGAACTAAAGGTCACAATAAGATTCTTCGCTCTAGATACGCACCACAATCGAGCACGGCAATAAAACCAGGCAGATCGATCCATAATGACCAGCAACATGCGGTCGTGATTGCACTTCCTGCACTTTAGAACCAAGGTTCCACTGCGAAGGTAGTAATCCTGCTCAGCTTGCAGCCACTCCTAAAGGGAGATCGATGGCCCGACACAAGGAGGCATGGGCAACCTCCAGAGGTATTACCGCAACTGCCTTAATGGTAGCGAACCAATATTCCAGGATTTGGAACTCAAAAGCGGGATCCCAAAATTTTTGCTAAATCGCATTGGTGCGCGATGAATAGGCCATCCCCAAAGCCCCCTAGCTCATAAAAACGATAAGGAAGAAGCCCTGATCCAAATAGGGAAGCTAGTGACGGAGTTTAAAAGTATTTGCCACAAAGTCTATGTGGTTGAGTGTGCAACAAACCTCTTATACAAGCCATCAAAGGCCGATTTTGTGCGTTAAAAACTTTTAAACTCCCTCACTAGGCTTAGGGAAAGAGCGAGCAGTTGCAGTCGAACTATCCTCAACTTAGTTGCTCGCGCATGAGCGTGGAAATAATTGGATCGAAGCTACGGAGAGTCGCGTATGTCCGCCTAGCCCAGGACTCTCGGTTCATGCATATGAGCTGATCTCAAGCTCATCAATCATGGGCAAAACGATGCTCGCCACCGCTGTCTTAAGAGGAAACTTAGCTCTGCTATTCACCCTGCAGTGAAGCAGCGCTGTCGGCTAGGACTTCGTCCTGCTTGAGCAACATGAGCGGTTCTTGCACTTTGGCAATAAGCTGCGCCTCCGAGCCAAAACTGCGTACCCAAGCTAACAGCTCAGCCTCGGCGGTCGTGGTCAGCTCCAGCTCCAGATCGCCATTAGCTAAGTCGCGCAGGCGCTGGTTTTTGGCCCAGATACGCTCGCGCACATAATCAGCCGAATGACCGGCCTTAAAGCGAATGACAAAGGTGCGCGGCTCATGCCAAGGGAGCCCATAGAACCTATCATCCACCTCAGTCAGCTCAAAAGTAAAGTGCTCACCACTTGGTGTCACCTTGTTGATCCGATGAATGGCAAATGAGCTTCTAAAACTAAAGCTCAAATCAGGATTGACCACCGCGCCCAAGACATAGAGCGCACCGTTCACTCCTGCGATCCGATGCGGCGCAAAGAGGTAGTGCTTAACCTCATCGGCCCCTAATGCCTTGTAATCAAGCTGCAAGACCATCTTGTCATCAATGGCCTGGGCAATGAGATCAATTTCACTAAAGAACAGGGTATAGTCGATAAAGCCCTTGCTAAAGAAGGCAAAAGGCTTCCCTGGCTGCGGAAAATTGCTTTCATCGCACAGGAACAGCGCCAGGCGCCGCAGATCACGATCAAGCGCCTTAAAGAGCTGGGCAGGCAAATAGGGCTCAGCTAAGTCGCGGCAAATCGCAAGATAGCGCAGCTCACGCACCTCAAGCGGTAAATGCCCCGGCTGAGCTTTAGGGGTCAAACGGTACCAGCGAAACCGCCCGTCCTTACCCGTTTCCAGATTGGCACCTATTTCGCGCTCAATCACCTCAGCCAAGCGTGTGACAGTCTGAGTCGAGCAGTTCAACTTCTTGGTCAGATCATAGAGAAACCATCGTTGATCTGACGAAAGCAAAATCCGAAATAAGCGCAATACTTTGTCAGACGCGGTCGATCTGTCATCGAACTTTTTGGCCATGATCCAACCTCTAACCATCCCTAGCTCTAGCCTTTTGGTAACTGAGCCCAGTCCACGAACAGATCCTCCGGCCTCTCGGTGGATACCGCCTGAGCGGAGGCAAGAGCTGCCCCTAATCAATGTGTAAGAGCGCCTTGTGGCCACAATCCCGGCACTCCAGCAACACCGGACCGCGCAATCTTTGTGGTGAAAGCAAGCTAAAGATGCGCATCAGGTCCGATAGGAACGGGTTACCAGGAGTGCTCAATTTGACGTTAGGAGAGCCGCAGTGTGGGCAGATGAAGGTGACCATGCCAACCTCCTCTCAAATCCCAAGTTGTTACCAAAGTTTGCCGTCATGGTAGCTAGTAGGTGTTCCAAGATATGGAACTCAAAGGCTGCACCGTAAATTTTTTTGGGCGTGATCTTAAATAGATGCTAGATAAGCCAAGGTTTGAGCCAAAAATCGGCTTATATTGGTCATTGTTGAAGCAGGATGATGGGATGGAGTGAAGGGGAGCTTAGTTGAGCTGCAATGAGATACAGCTTTAACTTTACCTCAGAGAAGCTCCCCAATACTGTGGGCGAGAGGTCAATACCCAAGAACAGAAGGGTGTAGAAGGATGGAATAAGGGAAGTCGCCCGCACCACAAATGGGGTCACGGGACTTAGTGAGAAGAGAATTTGTCAGGGAGTTGTTGCAGCTGCGCGCAGCCCTGTTTTGTGATCTTGATGAACTCTTCGTGAGACATCTGGTGCTTGAACAGCTGCTCATAGCTGTCATCGACGCGGCACTTGAGAGGCCGAGTCTCATAGCAGGTGCACAGATGCGTGAGCGGATCGTAGTAGCGGCATACGCCGTTACCGTTATCGAGATCGGCATAAAGCCCACCAAAGGCCTCTAAATGCGAGCAGCAAGCCCCACACTTACTACACTCAAAGTGGCCACAGGCCTTAGAGGTATCCTGATCTTGCTCTGCCATGGCAAATCCTCCACTTACGGCAAGCCCCGTTAGCGCAGAACGCTGAACAGGGCTTGTGCGATTAATTTCAGCCCAGCGGCGCCGACCAGCTGTTTTGTCTAAGAGCAAGCGCTGAGCTCAAAAGCAGCCGCTCTCAAGGACAAACTACTGCCCCCGCAAGCAAAAGCGCACGTGCAACGGCTGGGCTGGGGCTTAGGCCAGAAGCTGCTGCTTTAAGGCCTCGATTTCGGCCTTGGTCTGGTTGACTGCAACACCGCCTAAGACGTCGCGCTTAGCCAGGATACTCTCAAGAGAGAGGATTGGGTAAACGTCCTCAGCGATTACGTCCTTGAAGCGCTTGAACTCCTCAACCGAGAGCTCCTCTAAGGCCTTGTTCTGGGCAATGGCGTAGAGCACAACCTGACCTACGATGTCGTGAGCCTCACGGAATGGGACGCCCTTGCTGACTAAGTAGTCGGCCAGCTCAGTGGCGTTGGAGTAACCACCCTTCGCAGCTGCCTCAATCTTGGCCTTGTTGAGCTTGATGCCCTCAAAGACTAAGGCCATCATGTCTAAGCACTCATGCCAAGTGTCTAAGGCGTCAAATAAGCCTTCCTTGTCCTCTTGTAAGTCCTTGTCGTAGGCAAGAGGCAGGGCCTTAACCGTGGTTAAGATACCCATTAAGGAACCGACGACGCGCCCGGCCTTACCACGGATTAACTCGCAGGCATCCGGATTCTTCTTTTGTGGCATTAAGGACGAGCCGGAGGTGACCTTGTCCGAAAGCTCTAAGAAGTTAGCTTCACCGGAGTTGTAGATAATGAGGTCCTCAGCTAAGCGCGATAAGTGCACCATGCTGATCGAAGCGCAGCTTAACAGCTCCATTACATGGTCGCGGTCAGAGACGGCATCTAAGCTGTTGTGGGTGGCGCCCTTAAAGCCTAAGTTCTTAGCTAAGGCTTCACGGTCGATTGGGTAGGCGGTACCAGCCAGCGCAGCACTGCCTAATGGGCAGATGTTCAAGAGGTCACGGACGTTGTTGAGACGGACAAAGTCGCGGTCTAACATCTGAAGATAAGCCAAGCAGAAGTGGGCAAAGGTGACCGGCTGCGCGCGCTGTAAGTGGGTGTAGCCAGGGAAGATCACGCCTTGGTTCTCATCGGCGACCTTTAAGAGCTCACGCTGTAAGTGACGCACTGCCTGCATTAAGTCGTCGCAGGCGCCACGGCAGAAGAGCTTTAAATCGAGCGCTACTTGGTCATTGCGCGAGCGACCGGTGTGCAGCTTCTTGCCTAAAGCACCAACCTTCTCAATTAAACGGCGCTCAACGTAGGAGTGGATATCCTCGTCACCGGCTGCGGCAATCTCGAGCTCACGGCCCGTCATCTCTTGCTCGAGCTCATTTAAAGCCTGAATTAAGCTGGCGCACTCTTGCTCACTTAAAACCTTGACCTGAGCTAAGGCCTGAGCCCAAGCGCGCGAGCCCTCGACGTCCTCGTGGAAGAGACGATAATCAAAGCGCAGGGAATCGTTAAAGTGCTTAAAGCGCACATCGCTATCTTGAGTAAATCTGCCGCCCCATAAAGCCATAATGCTGTCCTTTGGTGGGTCACGCCCACGAATAGGTGGGCCTTGCCCACAAACTAAGTGGGACCGCGCCCACAATCAGATGGGGCTCGTCCCCCACACAGGTGGAACTCACCCACGAATTTAGCTGGGCCCCCACCCTAGGTAGGTTTGCCCATGAATTGAGGTGGACCGCGCCACCACCGGTGGAGCGCACCCACGAATTGAGGTGGACCGCGCCACCAGCGATGGAACACGCCCACGAATTGAGGTGGGCCGCGCCACCACCGGTGGAGCGCACCCACAATCAGTGGGCCGCCCCCATAAGATTGGGCTACCCACGAAACGGTGGGCGTGCTCCCCTCCACAGGAGGGTTTAGCCCACTCGATGATGCGGGATCGGGCCCCGCTTGCTAAAAATGACAAGCCCGCGCGTCCACTCACGTGAGCGCTCGGGCTTGGTGGCACCTAGGCCTTAAGGCCTAATCTGAACCAGGGCAATCTTACTTGCCTTGCTGCTTGCGGTGCTCAGCGTTTAAGGCACGGATACGTGCTGGTAACGAGTACAGCTGGATGAAGCCCTTACCGTCAGCCTGGTCATAAACGTTATCGGCACCGAAGGTGACGAAGTCGAAGTTGAAGAGGCTATTTGGGCTGTCCTTTTGGATAATGTCGCAGTTGCCCTTGTACAGGCGTACTACGACCTTACCATTGACGTCCTTGGCGACCTCGTCAGCGGCAGCCTGCAGTACCTCGCGTAAGCGGGTGAACCAGCGGCCATCGTAAACTAATTGAGCAAACTCGATGGCAAGGTGGTCACGCCAAATGCGGGTGGTCTTGTCTAAGACTAATTGCTCAATGGCACGTAAGGCCTTGTGGATAATGGTGCCGCCTGGGGTCTCATAGCAGCCACGGGACTTCATGCCCACTAAGCGGTTCTCAACGATGTCGATACGACCAACGCCGTTGCGGGCACCACGCTCATTTAACTCGTTTAAGCACTCAAAGGCCGAAACCTTCTTGCCATCGATCTCGGTAACGACACCATTCTCAATGGTGAGCTCAAAGGTCTCTGGGGTGTCAGGAGCCTTTTGTGGATCAACGGTCCAGGTCCAAACAGCCTCAGAAGCTGGATTCCAGGTGTGCTCTAACTCGCCACCCTCGGTGGAGATGTGTAAAGCGTTGGCGTCGCGGCTGTAGATCTTCTTTAAGGTAGCCTTGCAAGGAATATTGCGCTCAGCTAAGTAAGCTAAGCAGTCCTCACGGCTGCGTAAGTTCCACTCACGCCATGGCACGATTACGTCTAAGTGTGGAGCTAAAGCAGCAACGGCGCTCTCAAAGCGAACCTGGTCGTTGCCCTTACCGGTAGCACCGTGAGCGATAGCGTCGCAGCCCTCAGCTAAAGCGGCCTCAACCATGGCCTTGCCGATAACAGGACGAGCAATAGCGGTACCTAAGAGGTAGGACTCCTCATAAAGAGCACCGGTCTTGTAGGTCTCAAAGACGTAATCGCGTACAAACTCTTCACGCAGATCCTGGACGATGCACTTGGAAGCGCCCGAGTTCTTGGCCTTCTCTTCAATGCCGTCTAAGTCCTCGCGCTCTTGACCGACGTCGGCGACAAAGCAGACGACCTCGCAGCCGTAATTTTCCTTTAACCATGGCACGATGGTCGAGGTATCAAGGCCACCGGAGTAAGCCAACAGAACCTTCTTGTACTGCTTCTTTGGTTGCATTTATTTACCCTCAAATTAAGCGCGCTGCGCTCAGGCTACGGCCAAAGCACTCAGAAACAGGGGATGAGCGCCTCAGCACCAGGGCAGGAATCCCTGCCACAATTTTTTTTTTCTAAAAATCAGTTGTGGGTCCACACTCTAGGGTGTTTGCTTACCTTAGGGTTTGGGCTCGACCAAATCTGCTAGTTTACCGCAGATGGGTTTAATAAAGTGGCAAGTAATGCCATGTGGATATGTAAGCGGTTCTCAGCCTCATCAAAGACCACGCTCAATGGGCCATCCATGACCTCGTCGGTGATCTCATAGCCACGGTGGGCGGGCAGGCAGTGCATCACAATCTTAGCGCCCGAAGAAGCCACTAATTGCTCGTTGATCTGATATGGCAAGAAGCGCTTCTTGACCTGCTCTAATGGGGTGTCATCGCCCATCGAAACCCAAGTGTCGGTGTAGAGGACGTCGTAGTCCTTTAAAGCGCTTAGGTCATCAGTGACATTGACCGAACCACCGTAGAGCTTGGCCTGCTCGGCAGCCTTATTGAAGATCTGGACATCAGGACCGCAGTTTAATGGGCAGAAGCAGGTAACGTGGGCACCTAAGATCGCACCTGCAACCAGTAAGGAATTAGCGACGTTGTTGCCATCACCTAAGTAGGCCAGCTTGACCTGAGCCATCTTACCTAAGTGCTCCTTGATGGTCATGAAATCGGCCATGACCTGAGCTGGGTGGTAGAGATCAGATAAAGCATTGACTACCGGCACCGAGCCCGTGGCCGCTAACTCTTCTAAGGTGGTCTGCTTGAACACGCGGCCGACTAAGCAATCAACCCAACGCGAGAGGTTACGGGCATAATCAGGTACGGTCTCACGTACGCCTAAGTCGCCCTTACCTAAGTCCAAGTACACACCATGGCCGCCTAAGTTAAACATGGCCAGCTCAAAGGTGGTACGAGTACGCAAGGATGGCTTCTCAAACATTAAGGCCGCACTCATACCCTCTAAGGTACGACGATAGGACTTAGGATCAGCCTTCATGGCTTGCGCCAGCTCAATCAGCTTATGGTACCCATCTTGGTTGAGCTCAAAACCAGTTAACAAATGCTCCATCGCCAACTTTTCCTTATGCCCCCAAAAACTATCTTGGGGCGTGATTGTTCCTCCAGCGCGTTACGGCGTGACCGCACGCCCTACGCTGAGGCATGAATCGCTAAACCTTAGACTTTGCTCGTGTCCCTGCTCACGCAGCTGCACTGTTTTCTTCCAGTCTAAGAACAAACCAAACGCGAAAAATCGTCCGTAAAAGCCTGATTTCTCCCGTGTATTTTGTAAAAACGTATTATCTAATGATTGGACTAAGCTGAGGATAGGTGCGCCATTTTCGCGCAGAGCTTAATTTAAAGCACCAATCCTGTGCAAAGCTAAGGTCAAGGCGGCCACGGTACGCCCCTCAACTAAGACCGAATCCGGGTCAAAAATAAGCTCCTTGAGCTCCGGCACCGTGAGCTTGACCAGATCGATCGGCTCAGGCTCATCGCCCTCTTGCACGCATTCAAACAGGTCCTCGCACAAGAAAGGGTACATCTTGAGCGAAAGCATCCCTGGGGCGACCGTCATTTCGTGCTTTAACAGCTGGACCTTGCGCGTACCAAAGCCGATTTCTTCTTCCAGCTCACGCACCACCGCTTGCTCCGGTGTCTCGCCCGCGTCAATCTTGCCCTTCACCAGGCCCAGGCCGTAGTTCATGGTGCCGCCGCAGTACTCGACCGTGAGGTAGAAGTGCGTGCCATCAAAGGGCACTGCCATCACCGCACCGCGCCCGCCGCAGATACGCTCATAGGTCGCTTGAGTGCCATTGGAGAAAGTCAAATCCATGGTCTCGATGCGAAATAAGCGTGAGGCCTGATGCTCACGCCGATTGGCCACTGCAGGCAGCTTCTTATTGAGCAACGCACGCACATCCATGACGACTCCTCCCAAGAAAACACAGATAAACCCATCTTAGCACCGTGGGGCACCCTGCCTGAGTTTTGCGCCCTTTTGGGCGCGCCCGTGCAGTGCACCGCGCCAGCCTGCGCCAGCACTGCGCCAGCACCGCGCCAGCACTGCGCCAGCACTGCGCCAGCATCGCGCCAGCATCGCGCCAGCACTGCGCCAGCACCGCGCCAGCACTGCGCCAGCACTGCGCCAGCATCGCGCCAGCATCGCGCCAGCACTGCGCCAGCACTGCGCTCGTACTGCCTCAGGCCAAGCGCCCTTGCTGCCTGATGCTATAATGCGCACCGGCCAGGCGCATGTTTATGCCTTTTACGGCACATGGCCTCGCCTGTGCTGACTGATTTTTCTTTTGGATCTTTTACCTGGGTGAGCTGTGGCCAAGAAAGAAACTGAGACCGCAAGTACGGCGGTGCGCATCGACAAATGGCTCTGGGCCGCGCGCTTTTACAAGACGCGCTCGCTGGCGCGCGCGATGGTTGAAGGCGGCAAGGTCGACTACAACGGCGCTAAAGCCAAGCCCTCACGCTCGGTGGAGGTCGGCGCCACTATTCGTCTGCTCCAAGGCTTTAGCCGCAAAGAAGTCGTGGTCAAGGCCCTAAGCGACGTGCGCGGTCCGGCCGCAGTCGCGGCGACCTTGTACGAAGAAACGCCTGAATCGATTGCCCGGCGTGAAGAAGAGGCCCGCCTCAATAAGCTGGCGGCCCTGATGAACCCACGCCCTGAGAGCAAACCTAATAAGAAAGAGCGCCGTGAGCTTGAGAGTCTCAAGCAGCACATGGTCTAAAAACCCTAATTTAGATGAGAACGCCATGAGTGAGCAAAACTTAACTTCTACCCCGAGTGTCGTTGTGAGCGAAGACACCCAGCAAAACAGCGTGGTGCGCTTCTTATTTGATGATCACGGCGTACGCGGCGAAATCGTGCACTTACATGAGCCGGTGCAAAAGCTCTTAGAGTGCGTGCGCGCCTACCCACCATGCGTTAAGGGCTTGCTCTTAGAGCTGGCAGCGGCGGCGGTCTTGATTGCCGCGACCTTAAAGGCCAATGGCACGGTCACGGTTCAAATCCAATGCGGCAAGGGCCCGAAGGCCTTGAACTTTGCCTTTATCAATATCGATAAGGATCTCAACTTCTACGGCAACGTCTTAAGCGATGAGATCAAGTTCACCGAGGCGACCTTCCGCGAGCTGGTCGGTCAAGGCGGCATTATGGTGATCTCGGCCTTCCCAGAGGGCGGCACCCGCTACCAAGGTATTGTCTCCTTAGACAAGGACACGATGGCCGAGGCCTTAGAGGACTACTTTAAAGAGTCCGAGCAGCTGGCGACCAGCTTCCTCATCCAATCAGACGTCGCCACCGGCTACGCGGGCGGCATGATGCTGCAAATTGTCCCGAATATCGAGAACAATTTGGAGTCGCTGCAGCACCTCACCACCTTAGCTGCGACCCTACAGCCCCAAGAGCTCTTTGAGCTGAGCTTACATGAGAGCTTACGCCGTCTCTTCTGGAATGATCAGGTGCGCGTCTTTGACCCAGAGACCGTCACCTATCGCTGCATTTGCTCTAAAGAGCGCATCTTCCGCGTCCTGGCGGCCTTAAGCAACGATGAGCTCAGCGACATGATTGCCGAAAACAAGGGCATCGATATGTCGTGCCAAAGCTGCGGCAAGGTCTATCACGTCACCGTGGACGAGTTAAAGGACCTCTTAACGGCCAAGCAGCAAAGCGCCGCTCAAGCCGAGGGCAAGCAGCAAAGCGCCGCTCAAGCCGAGGGCAAGCAGCCTGACAGCACCCAGGCCTCCAAGCCCGAGACTCAGCCTGAGGCCAAGGGCCCAACCATCGAAGCCTAATGAGGCCCAGCCAACCGAGCCGAGCCCGCAAAGCCTTGAGCGCCCGGCTCACGTGAGCGCGCTTAAGCGGCGTGCCGGAGTGCGCGCCGGAGCGCGCGGCCGTCCCCCTTATTATTCGGGCGCCTGCAGCGCCCGCCCCACTGTTTCTTGTTGTTGTTTAGGTTGTGCCATGTCTGAAGCAACCGTCGCTGTGCGTCCCCCAACCCGCTCGTGGTTCAATGTGGGTGTCATGGCCTTAGCTCATTTCATGAGCGACTATTACACCGCCTTTTTGCCAGTACTTCTGCCGATCCTGGCCACGCGCTACGATATCTCGTACACCCAAAGCGCCGCGATTTACATGGTGTTCTCGGTGGCAATGAACTTTGTCCAGCCGCCCATTGGCATTCTGGCCGATAAGCGTAATCTCAATTACCTCATGCCGCTGTCGGTCTTAACCGGCGGTATCTTTGCCTCGGCCGTAATCCTAAGCCCAAGCCTCTATATCCTCTTGGGCGTGGTGCTCTTATGCGGCATTTGTTCCTCGGGCTTTCACCCGGTCAGCGCCTCGATTTTGACCACGGTTCTGCCTCCTAAGAGCAAGGGCTTTGGCACCAGTATCTACATTGCCGGCGGCAATTTAGGCTTTGCTCTAGCCCCAATCATCGTGGCAGCCTTTATTGAGCACTTTGGTGAGAGCTCCCTGGTGGCGATGGCCTTACCTGCCATCATCACCACGGCTTTGATTTATGTGCGTCATTTACAAGCCCCTAGCCCGCGTAAGTTTAAGACCGAAGACAGCTCGGGCCATGAGGTCAAGCTCCGCTCTTTAATCTGCACCAAGCAATTTCTCGTGCTCAACACCTCGATTGCCCTACGCACCTGGACCTATTGCTCCTTGGTCACCTTTATTCCGCTGCTCTTTGCCGCTAAGGGCTTTAGCGGGATGGAAGGTGCTTCAACCCTCGTGATCATGTTGTTCGGCGCGGTGGCAGGTGGCCTTGCCGGCGGTGCCCTGACCGATAAATTTGGTCCCAAGAAGGTCACCTTAGGTTCCTACGTCTTGGCCTTAGTTTCGGGTCTTACTTTCTTAAGCTACGCCGACTTAAGCCCGATCTCCTTAGTGGCCCTCTTTATCTGCGGCGCCGGCGTCTACGGCTCAACCCCGAACGCTATCGTTTGGGCCCAACGCCTGATGCCTAACAACGCAGCCTTTGCCGCCTCGATGATGCTGGGCTTTACCTTTGGCGCAGGCTACGTCGAGTCGGTGTTCACCGGGGTGTTAGGTGACTTAATTGGCTTGCAGCAAGCCCTGTTCTATTGCACTGCCAGCACCTTAAGCCTCGCCTTTCTCCTCTTGCTGCTACTCGAGGAGCCGCCTAAGGTCGACCTCAGCGAGCACGTCAAGCAGGCCAAAAGCGAGCTTGAGACCGCCCCAAAATAACTCTCGGCCAAAAATAACCACCGGCCCTGACCTGGTGGACTACAATGGCTCTCAGACAGGCAAAATTGGAAGTTAAAATGCGTAATATCTACTTAGGCGTCAATATTGACCATGTGGCCACCGTGCGCAATGCTCGTGGCGTCAGCTACCCCGATCCGGTTACTGCCTGCGCTTTAGCCGAGCTGGGCGGTGCCGATAGCATTACCACCCACTTGCGTGAAGACCGCCGCCACATCACCGATCGCGACGTGCGCATCATCCGCGAGACGGTTCAAACCAAGCTCAATTTAGAGATGGCGATCAACGACGATGTCATGGGCATCGCCGTCGCCTTAGCCCCACAGGCCGCCTGCTTAGTCCCAGAGCGCCGCCAAGAGGTCACCACCGAAGGCGGCCTGGAGGTCGCCCACGATGAGGCCAAGGTCGGCGCCGCCGTCGAGCGCCTGACCAAGGTCGGCACGGTCGTATCCTTATTTATCGATCCAGTTAAGGAGCAGATCGACGCGGCCGTGCGGGTCGGCGCCCCATATATTGAGTTTCACACCGGCGCCTACGCTAACTCCAAGGATCATAAGGAGCGCCGCGCGCGCCTGCTGCAACTTGCTGAGATGGCCAGCTACGCCAGCTCCAAGGGCCTGCACGTTAACTCCGGCCACGGCTTAACCTACGAGAACGTCGCGCCAATCGCAGCGATCCCAGAGATGGAAGAGCTCAATATTGGACACAGCATTATTGCCCGTGCTATCTTTGTGGGTTTACCAACGGCCGTGCAAGAGATGAAGAAAATCATGCAAGAGGCACGACGCTTCCCTTGCACCTACGAGCTCTAACCCATCCCAATTGCGAGAAAAGGCGAAACATGTCTATTAATTTACTTGAGACCTTTGGTAAGGACGCCATCGAGCGCGTTGAAGCCGCCTTGGCCGCCCTGCGCAAGGGCCGTGGTGTCTTAGTGGTCGACAATGCCGACCGCGAGAACGAAGGCGACTTAATTTTCGCCGCTGAGACCATGACCCCAGAGCAGATGGCCTTTATGATCCGCGAGTGCTCGGGCATTGTCTGCTTGTGTATCGAAGGCCCTCGAGCCCAGGAATTAGGCCTGCCGATGATGGTCGCCCACAACACCTCGACCTACGGCACTGCCTTCACCATCTCGATCGATGCCGCCCAAGGCGTCACCACCGGTGTCTCGGCCTCCGATCGCATCAAGGCGATCAAGGTGGTCTTAGACGAAAACTCCAAGCCGGAGGATTTAGCTCGTCCTGGCCACACCTTCCCGCTCATCGCCCGTCCCGGCGGCGTCTTAGAGCGTGATGGCCACACCGAGGCTTCGGTCGACTTAGCCCGCTTAGCTGGTTTCAAGCCAGCCGGTGTCTTATGCGAGCTGTGCGCCCCAGACGGCGAGATGGCCCGCCTGCCACGCGTCTGTGCCTTTGCTCAGCTGCATGACCTGACTGTGGTCTCGATTGCGGACATCATCACCTACCGCAAGACCAAGGGCTGCTAAGCAAAAAAAGGCTGCTAATAACAAGCTAAGCCCGCTGCGCTGCAGCCCAGCGTAGCTCGACCATTCAGTCTTGGTCCCTTCCAACACCCCAGAGTTGGCTCCAGCTCTGGGGTGTTGTCGTTTATTCGCTCATAGATAAATTTGCGCGCTTTAGCCCATTTTGCAGACATTGGCGCCCGATCTGTGGGGGTCGCAGTCATGACTTTTGCTAAAATCGAAGCAGTACCTCGATCATAGGATTAGTGGGGCCTTAGGCTCTTAAGTGAGGTTGGTCATGCAACACCTGGGTTTTACCCGTTTGGGCAATAGCCAAGGCTATCCCCTCGCCATTATCCATGGCTGGGGCTGCGATGGCTCCTTTTTGTTGCCTCTTACCAAGATGTTTCCAGAGCGCGACATCTACCTCATTGACTTACCCGGCTACGGCACCAGCGCCGCGCTCGCACCGATCGCAGATGACTTCAGCGCTACCATCTACTATCTCATCAACACGATTCCGCATGGCGCGGACGTGATCTCGTGGTCCTTTGGGACGCTCTATGCCCTGCGCGCGATCAGCACGATCAACAATCCCTGCGTCAACCTTGAGTCCTTGGGACCGACGGTACTGGCCAACCCCTTAGTCAAGGAGCTCAAAGACCAGCCACACGAAGTTGCAAGCTTAAACCACTATCGCATTGAAGATAAGGGCAAGGGCTTAAGCACCAATCTCAATGAGAGTCCGCGCGCCAATTTAGGGCCGACGCTAAGCACGCTTGAGGATCAAGCCATTGAGCGCACCAGCCTGTTGGCCCATCAGCTCTGCCATCAAACCGAGTTTCCGTATATCCGCAGCTTAGTGACGATCTGCGGCTCGCCGCGCTTTCCGTCCGACCCTAACTGGCGCGGCTTAAGCCCAGTTAAGATCTTAAAGTGCAATACCGAGCTGACTCCCAAGCGCTTAAAGCGCCTGGTGCATCTGTTCTATCGCATCATGATCGACGAGCGCTCATCCTGCCGCGAGGAGAGCGAGTACATCCACGAGCTCATCAACAACACCCCGGACGTCAAGCCCGAGGTCTTAATGGCGGGGATTAAGCTGGTGACCTTTTTAGACGAGCGTCCGGCCTTAGAGCACCTGACCATCCCGTCGCTCCACCTCTTTGGGGCCAAAGATCGCCTCGTCCCTTACGAGCTGGCGCAGCAATTCGATGGCGACCCGCTCCATCACGCCTACGTGTTCCAAAACTCAGGGCACAATCCATACTTAAGCGAGCCTGAGCTCTTTGAGCAGGTGGTGCGCACCTTCTTTGACCATGTGGCCGCCGGTAAGGCCTTCAACTACGCGAGTTTCAACGCCGCCCTGCACCACAGCATCCCCGCCGCCAGCGCCTAAGTACGCAAAAGCCCCGCACAGCGGGGCTTTTGGCAAAAAAAAAAAAAACACGGCCCACACAGGACCGAGCGGTTTTAGTGCCTAAGCTGGTAGTGGGCGGTGCACCAAGAGACGTAGCCGCCGCTTAAGTTATAGACCTTCTTGACGCCGAAGTGACGCAGCATGCAGGCGGCGGTGTGACCACGGACGCCGACCTGGCAGGAGACTACGTAGGTCTTGTTCGGGTCAAATGGCTGCTTCTTGTGCTGGGCACGTAAGGCATCCACTGGGATATTGATAAAGCCTGGCAGCTTGCAGAGCTCAAGCTCATCAGGGGCGCGCACATCGATGCAGACTAAGTCCGGGTCGCTCTTACGCAGTTCATCAAACTGCTCGACCGTAATCATCTCCTCTAAGCCATCGACCACGTTGGCGGCCGTCGAACCGGCCATATTAACCGGCGAGCGTGGAGCGCTAAATGGTGGAGCGTAAGCGCTCTCAAAGTCGACCAAGTCATAGACGGTAGCGTGCATCTGCATCAAGGCCGAGATGACCTCGAGGTTCTTGTCGATGCTGACCTCACCTACCGCCTGCGCACCTAAGACTAAGCCCGTCTTTTGATTGAAGATGAGCTTTAAGTGCACCGGCTTAGCCTCTTCAAACCAGGAGACGTGGTGTGGGGTGTGAACCGTGACTTCGGCGACGTCGGGCTGCCCGGCTAAGGCGCGGCGATTCATACCGACGGCACCGGCGGTCAAGCCCATCACACGTACGATGCTGACGCCCAAGGAGCCCTTAAAGTGCAGCTGGCCCTGTGGGCCTAAGCCAATGCCTAAGAGGTTATGGGCGGCGATACGGCTTTGCTTGGAGGCAGGACCTGCTAAGGCAATCGTGCCTAAGCGATCTTCGGGCACGCCTTGTACCGCAACCACGTCACCTAAGGCATAGATGTCCGGATCGTTGGTCTGCATGGTGTCAGCGACCTCGATATAGCCGCGACTGTTGAGTTTTAAGCCGCTATCCTTGATAAAGTCAGTCTGCGGCACAATGCCCAAGGCCATAATGACCAATTGGGTCTCCACCGCTTCACCGTTGTCTAAGGACACGGTTAAGCCCGACTCGGTCTTAGCAATATCAGCAATACCGACTCCCAGCTTCAAGCTGACGCCGTGTTGATCGAGCTCGCGGTGTAAGTACTGGGCGATATCGGGATCGACTGGAGCTAAGACCTGTGGGGCCTTTTCCACCAAGGTGACGTCAATACCGCGATGCTTTAAGTTCTCGCAGGCCTCAAGACCAATAAAGCCACCGCCGACCACGACTGCGTGCTTGACGTCATGGGCGGCGACGTAGGCCTTAATCTGGTCAGCGTCCTCGATGCAGCGCATGGCATAGACGCCGTCCTTGTTCTGGGCAAAGCCCGGCATAATGGCGCCCGCGCCGGTTGCGATCACGAGCTTATCGTAGCTGATCGTTGTCACCTTAGCGTGTGGCTGGTTCACCGCAATAACCGAAACCTGCTTGGCCGCACGGTCAAGGCCCACCGCCTTGGTGCTATCTAAGACCTTGATGTTGAAGCGATGGTCAAACATCTCCTTATTGGCTAAGAAGAGATTGTTACGCTCGCAGATAATGCCACCCGTGAAGTACGGCAGCGCGCAGCCCGACCACGAGATGTACGGATTCTTTTCAACAATGATGATCTCAGCTTGTTCATCCAAACGGCGTAAGCGTGCGGCGATACCGGCACCGCCGGCGGTGCCACCAATAATAACAATCTTCACGGGCAAGACTCCTCTAACTTGCAACCACTCAAGGCTTGACTAGGACTTCGGTGCGACCAGCGTGCCAAAAGCGCATCCTAGATGCTCAGATAAGCCACGATAAAGCTCAGGCGCACCCTGCTCAAGCGCACTCAAGCGCACTCTCTCACGCTCAAGTGCACTCACTCTCACTCAAGCGCACTCACTCTCAAGCGCACTCTCTCTCACTCAAGCGCCCTCACTCTCACTCAAGCGCCCCAAGTCAGCACAAAAGCAGGTTAATCATGATAGAGCTCAAATTAGGCACGGAGTGGAAGTTGCGCAAATCTCTCAGCGCAAAAGCATGATCCAAGATCGATTTTGGCAAGAAAGCAAGCCAGATCCGGGCTTTTGGTTGGCGCAAAGTGTGCACCAATTACTCAATTGGCCGTTAAATTAATAACATCTACCTCAAACTGGTGGCACAGCCATCCAAGGAGCTCCGTATGGACGTAGCATCGACCTTTGCGGTAAGCGTGGCCCCGCCTCCGTTCCAAAAAGAGGTGGATGAAGCCCGTCGTGACACCCAAAACCGCGTCAGTATTCCGCAGTTAAACGAGTCGCACTCCTCCAAGGGCCAGACTCATATTGGCGATCGCCGAGGCAATACCGACGGCGAGAACTCGCTTTTAGTCGCGCAGCAGCACGGACGGCTCGACGCTGAGGACGAGATCTACGTCGACGAAAACGGGCAGCGCAAAAGACGCGGTCGCCGTCGCCGCGAGCAAGAAGACAGCGCTGACGAGCAGGACAACAACCAAGAGCAAGGCGATAACTACGGCTTTGCCGAGCGCGAGTACGCCCAAGACCTCGATGGCGTTAGCGTAGGTGAAAGCGAGCCGATCAAATCCGGCTACGATCCGATCACTGGTTTCTATATCATTCCGGCGACGCGCTTTCATAAGGCACGCAAGGTTCTGCTGCGCTTTCGCGAGCAAAACGTGCACTTTCTGGAGCGCTTTAGCGATAAGACCACCGCAGTGGGCCTGATTAACTTTGCCCTGTGCCGTCACTACGGCAGCATTATCCCGCACAGTCGTTTAGGCCAAGTGGTCGAACGCCGCGCCTAAAACACGCAGCCTGAGCTCAGTTCAAACAGGGATGTGAGGCCGAACCGCCCCCAAAAAACGGGCAAGCAAGCCCTCAGAGGTGGGCTACAAACGCCCTAAAAGGTGAGGCCAAATGCCAAAAAGATGCGGGCAGGCGCCAAAGCAGCAAGGACAGCGCCGCAAGGAGACAGCCGCGCCGCGTCTCAGGTGGTTTGAAGCCTGAAGGCGCGACCGTCTGGAAGTGAAGAAAAAAAAAAGAAAAGAGAATGGGGTGAGCGCTACTTGACCAAGGTGCTCAGGTAGCTTTGCTCGAGCTTTTTAAGCTCTTCCGGGCTTAACTCTTGAGCCTCTTCCTTAGGATCCTCCTCGTCCATATTTTCATGGTCGATTTGGTGTGGCTCAAGCTCAGTAAACCACGACGGGCACTTATAGGAAATCTTATTGACGTACCAGATGCGATCGCCTTTTGGGGTGTGAACCACGGCATCATCGCCCTCGCTCTTGCCTAATAAGGCGCGGGCCATCGGGGCATCAACCGAGATATAGTTGTCGCGCCCAAAGATTTCCTCTGAGCCCACAATGCGCAGCTGCATAATGGACTCATCGTCATCGGCCTCGATCTCAACGTAAGCACCAAAGAAGACACGGCCTTCTTGCTGGACGTTGAACTCGATCACTTGCAGCTGGTTTAAGACCTTGCGCAGATAGCGAATGCGGCGATCGATTTGCGCTAACAAGCGCTTGTTGTATTGGTAATCGGCGTTCTCAGAGCGATCGCCTAAGCTGGCCGCCCACGACACCTTAGCCGTGACATCTGGGCGCTTTTCCAGCCACAGATAGTCCAGCTCCTTTTTTAACAGCTCATAACCTTGCGGCGTGATGTAAGGCTTGGCCACTGCTCCTCCCACCCAGCCTCATGCTGGCAGTGCGCCCGCTTGCTGCGACAGTGTTGGCCTAAAGCGGAGCGCACGCGCAACCGACTAAGCTCAAACACCTCAGAGCGGCTGCGAAACAGCCGACTTCAAGCGGGCTAGTAATGGGAGGGCCCGAGATGCAAGCACCTCGGGCCCTCAATCAACCTAAACAGGTGGCACCTTAAAGCTTCACAGCTTAGGTGCGAAGCTTAGGGAAATTATAACTGTGGACCAGCCTTAACTAAATCGCCGCCTAAGCCCTCGAACTTCTTGAAGTTCTTTTGGAAGCGCTCAGCTAAGTCCTTAGCCTTCTTGTCCCACTCAGCAGGATCAGCGTAGGTGTTGCGTGGGTCTAAGATGTTGGTGTCAACACCCTTTAACTCAGCAGGTACGGTGAAGTTGAAGTATGGAACAGTGGAGGTAGGAGCGGTATCGATCGAGCCGTCTAAGATAGCGTCGATGATGCCACGGGTATCCTTAATGGAGATACGCTTGCCAGTGCCATTCCAACCGGTGTTGACTAAGTAAGCCTTAGCACCAGACTTGTTCATGCGCTCAACCAGAACCTCAGCATACTTGGTTGGAGGTAAGGTTAAGAAAGCAGCGCCGAAGCAAGAGGAGAAGGTTGGGGTAGGCTCGGTGATGCCACGCTCAGTACCAGCTAACTTAGCGGTGAAGCCGGAGAGGAAGTAGTACTGGGTCTGCTCTGGGGAGAGGATCGAGACTGGTGGTAATACGCCAAAAGCGTCAGCCGATAAGAAGATTACACGCTTAGCAGCTGGAGCCTTGGAGACTGGCTTTACGATGTTGTTGATGTGGTAGATTGGGTACGAAACACGAGTGTTCTCGGTTACGGACTTGTCAGCAAAGTCAATCTTGCCGTTAGCATCAACGGTTACGTTCTCTAATAAAGCGTTACGCTTGATAGCGTTCCAGATGTCTGGCTCGTTTTCCTTAGAGAGGTTGATAACCTTAGCGTAGCAGCCACCCTCAAAGTTGAAGACGCCGTCGTCGTCCCAACCGTGCTCGTCGTCACCGATTAATAAGCGCTTTGGATCGGTGGATAAGGTGGTCTTACCAGTGCCCGACAGACCGAAGAAGATAGCGGTGTTCTCGCCATTTAAGTCGGTGTTAGCCGAGCAGTGCATTGCAGCAATGCCCTTTAATGGGAGGTAGTAGTTCATCATCGAGAACATGCCCTTCTTCATCTCACCACCGTACCAGGTGTTGATGATGACTTGCATCTTCTCACGTAAGTTGAAGACTACAGCGGTCTCAGAGTTGAGGCCTAACTCCTTGTAGTTCTCAACCTTAGCCTTGGAAGCATTCAGAACTACGAAGTCTGGCTCGAAGTCCTTTAACTCTTCCTCGGTTGGGCGAATGAACATATTGGTTACGAAGTGAGCCTGCCAAGCAACTTCCATTACGAAGCGGATCTTGAGGCGGGTATCGGCATTAGCACCGCAGAAGAGGTCAACAACAAATAAACGCTTGTTGGAGAGCTCCTTGCCAGCTAAGTCCTTTAACACAGCCCAAGTTTCCTCGGTAACTGGCTTGTTGTCGTTCTTGAACTCGTCAGAAGTCCACCATACTTCCTTGGCGGCGTCATTCTTAACGATGAACTTATCCTTTGGAGAGCGGCCAGTATAGATACCAGTCATTACGTTGACTGCACCCATCTCAGTAACAGTGCCCTTCTCGAAGCCTTCTAAGGAGGTCTTGGTCTCCTCAGCGAACAGCTGCTCGTAAGATGGATTGTGGACAATCTCGGTAACGCCGGAGATACCGTACTTAGCTAAACTTTCTTGTAAGCTCATTTTTTTCTCCACTAAGCGGCGAAGCGAACCTCGCCGTTCTTTTCAAACCAAAGCTATTGTAGCCTAAAACATTGGGCTGTGATCGCACTTGCGACTTCTGCGCACAAATTAAGAGCCAAAGCCCAAAAGGGCGCCCATCCCCTAAGGTTGCGCCCCGTACCGTCAGACGTTACCTTTCCGTGCCGCCTAGTATGGCAGCTTTTCCCAAAGTTGAAGGCAAATCGCAAAATCAGAAAAAAGTGGCCATGCCGCACCTGTCCGACAGGATTTCGACCTAAATGCGACTTGGCACGATTTTGCTCGGGATAATTTTGAGCAAGGGGCCGCCCCACTAAGCCTAACTGCCTTATACTTAGGGCGCTTGGGCTCAAGCCCGAGCGCGGGTCTGGGCCTTACGTCATCAGGTCTGGTCCGAAGTTTCGTCAACCAAGTAGATTTGGAACTTTCATGAGCAAGATTACGGTAACCCCAGAGGCCCAAAAGTATCTCTTTAGCATTATTGAAAAGCAGAAGATGCCAGGTCTTGCGATCCGTCTTACGGTCAACAACCCATGCACGCCAGCCGTTGAGAGCGGCATCTTGTACTGCCCTAAGGAGTACATCAACTTAGACGATCTCCACTTCAAGATGGAAGGCTTTGAGATCGTGATCTCCCAGGACGTGGCTCCATTCTTAGAGGACACCGTGCTGGATCTGGGCAAGAACGACGAGGGCGAAGATCTGCTCACGATGCACTGCCCGAACCTCAAGAAGAATCCAGTCGGCGACGACGCCCCATTAAAGGAGCAAGTGGCTTACTTCGTCGAGCACTTCTTAAGCAAGGACTTAGCAGGTCACGGCGGTGCAGTACGTCTGATTAACTTAACCGACGACGGCGTGGCCGAAGTGGAGTTCTCAGGCGGCTGCCAGGGCTGCTCGCAGGCCAGCTACACCCTGCACAATGGCTTAGAGCAACAGCTCTTAAACGCCTTCCCAGGCAAGGTCACCGGCGTCAAGGACGTCACCGACCACGCTACCGGCGAGAACCCTTACGCCTAAGCCCCCAAAGAGCAAGAGGCACGCAGAGTGAAATCTGTTTTCAAGCAATTTAAGCTCGAAGAGTGGATCCGCTCAGATGATGATCTGGTCGCGCTCCTCAACGACGCGCTGGCGAGCGCAAATCAGAAATTTCTGCTGGTGGTTCTAGGCGCTGCCGCCAAGCGTCAAGGCTTAGATGCGGTGGCTCAGAGGGCGCATCTTGAGCGCAGTGAGCTCGAGCAGCTGCTCTCAGAGACCGGCAACCCCTCCTGGGAACAGTTTTGGGCGCTGTGCCAAGCCCTCAACATTAGGCTGCAAGCTAAGATAGAACACTCGGCCTAACGGCTCTAAAAAAGCCCACCTTCTCGGTGGGCTTTTGCTTTATTCGGCGGTGAGCTCGCGGCTTAACAGATCGCGCGAGGCCTGCGCGCCGTTTTTGTGGTTGACCAAGACCTCGTAGAGCTCATGGCAGATCGGCATCTCGATCTGGTGGCGTAAGGCCAGGGTGCGCACTACCTGCACCATGTGATAGCCCTCGACCACTTGGCCAATCTGCATTAAAGCCTCGGCCGCCGACATGCCTTGGCCTAACATCACACCTAAGCGGCGATTGCGTGACTGATTGTCGGTACAGGTAAGCATGAGATCACCCAGGCCCGAAAGTCCCATAAAGCCGCGCTCGCTGGCGCCTAAGGCCACGCCTAAGCGAATCATTTCGGCTAAACCGCGCGAGATCAAGGCGGTACGCGCATTAGCACCATAGCCCAAGCCGTCGGACATGCCCGCGCCGATGGCAATCACGTTTTTGACTGCGCCGCCTAATTGCAAGGCAATCAAATCCGAGCTCTGATAGACGCGGAAGGTCGGCGTATGCATGAGGTGGCAGAAATCCGCGACAAAGTCGGGGTTCGTACCAGCACAGGCAATAGCGGTCGGTAAACCGCGCGCTAATTCCGAGGCAAAGGTCGGTCCTGATAAGGCTGCGACCGGGAGCTCAAGTGGCGCCAGCTCACGGGCCACGACTTGCGATAAGAAGCTGCCGCTGCTGTGCTCTAAGCCCTTAGTGGCAAAGGCGATACGATGTTCCGAGGTGAGATAAGGCTTGATCGCTTGCAGCGTCTGGGTAAAGGCGCTCGAAGGTACAACCAAGAGCAAGTTGCGGCTAAAGGCGACGGTGGCTGCCAGATCGGAGGTGATCGCTAAATTAGGCGGCAGCACAATGCCCGGCAGATACTTGGCGTTTTGCCGCTCGCGCTGCATCAGCACCACCTGCTCCTGGGAGCGCGCCCACAGACATACCTTGAACGCAGCGCCCTTGGAGGCTACCGCAAGGGCCAACGCCGTGCCATATGAGCCCGCACCGATTACGGCCAAAGTCTGTTGGGTCTGAGCCCCTTGAGTCATCACCGCTTGAGACTTCGCAGCCTGCGCCCCCTGAGCCTGCGCTGTTTGCGCCTGAGTCATCACCGCTTGAGCCATCGCCTGTTGCGCCATTTTTGCCCCTAAAAAAAGTAAAAACGACGCGCTGTTACCAGCCACGTCGTTTAGCATGGGTTCTTGGCGCTTCTCGGGCCCTATCCCATAGCCCAAGAAGCAAGCCAAGAATACTGAAGGTCAGTGGACCTTGAAATCGTGGGCTCGCTCTTAAGGATAAGCTGTTACCTTAAGGCTTGCCACCTGGGCTTACTCAGCCTTTGGCTCCTCAGCCTTCTCGTCCTTATTGGCAGCAGCGGCTTGAGCCTCTTGCTGAGCCTTGCGAGCGCGGAACAGAGCCTCAAAGTTGATTGGGGCTAAGTTGAGCTGAGGGAAGGTAGCGCGAGCAACTAAATTGGAGATGAACTCACGAGCATATGGGAAGAGGATATTAGGAGCGGTGCCGCCTAATAAGAACTCACCAGCCTCGTTTGGAATATTACGCATCTGGAACAGACCGGCTTGAGTTACCTCGCAGATGAAAGCGGTTTGCTCGTCATTCTTGCAGGTAATGGTGATGCGTAAAGCAACTTCGTACATGTCGTCCGCAATCTTGGAGGTCTTGGTGTCGAAGTTAACCTTGAGCTCTGGCTCCCACTTAGCACGGAAGATATCTGGGCTGTGTGGGGTCTCTAAGGACGAGTTCTTAGCATAGACACGGTGTAAATCGAAGATTGGACGATTGGAATCCATTTGAGGCTGTTGCTCTTTTGCGTTCTCAGACATCGTAGTTGTCCTGTAAAACTATAGGGTGAATCCAGATGGCGCTGCTGTGGCTGGGCCTGAAGGCTAGCCCTGAAGCTAGGCCTGAGGCTAGGCCTGAAGACTAGTCCTGACGGCTAGTCCTGAGCAGTATTGGTGCGCTATTTCTTATATGACAGTGGCAAATTGGCGTTTGACCACTCCATGATGCCGCCATCTAAGATAAATACTTTGGTGAAACCTTGCTTCTTTAAGAAGCGACCGCTGTTAAAGCACTCGCTATCAAACTTGTCCTTGCCCACCAGCACTACAGGCTTGTCGCGGCGATTTTCGATGCGGTTGACCTTACCACCTTTAATGTCAGCGGCGCTGATGTTAAGGGCATTAGCAATATGGCCCTTAGAGAAGCTTTCAGCATTGCGGATATCGACAAAGACGCCGTCCTCGCGGTTGACCAAGGCGACTGCGTTATTGGTAGTGGCCTTAGGAATGCGGGTCATCATCAGCTTGAACTGGACCACAATCAACATGACCACGACGACGATCCATGCACCTACCATGAAGTAGTGGCGCATGAAGAAGTCGGGAAATTCAGAAACGAGCTCAGAAAAATTGAAATCCACGATTTGAAACCTCAAGCAGGCCGATGGGGTACCGGTCACTCAAATAGTGGGCTATTTTAGCACAAAGCACGCATCTTTTCGGCCTCTTTGCCAACCGGCCTCACAGTTTGAAGATTCCGTCGAGATAGCTTTAGCCCACAACTGCGCCACTTTTGCGAATGAGAAATCCCATCGCTCCGCCCCTCTTGGCTGTTTATGCGCGCTGGAGCCCAAAATTCGCCCTCAAACGCAGCCCGTTCTTAGCTCTGTGATCTTTGCGCAAGTCATAGCACTTGCGATCGTGCTAACATGGTAGGTTGTGTGTGCGCCCAGAAGGTGAGTCACCTCGCTGCCGCGCCGCCGAGCTAAGCCCAGACTGCGCAACGCGCTCAGTCCTAAAGACAACGCAATACGCTCAGTTCCAAAGACCGAGCAACGCGCTCAGTCCTAAAGACAACGCAATACGCTCAGTTCCAAAGACCGAGCAACGCGCTCAGTCCTAAAGACAACGCAATACGCTCAGTCCTAAAAACGGCGCAACTCGGCCCAAAATCACGAAATTTTTTGAGATTTGAACGCAGATGGCACAAAAGAAAACTCTTGCCCTTATTATCATGGATGGTTGGGGTGACAACCCAGTTAAGGAATTCAACGCTGTTGCTAATGCTAAGACTCCGGTTTTAGACGGTCTGTGTGCCAAGTACGCTCACACCGACATCTCGGCTTCTGGCATCGACGTTGGTCTGCCTGATGGCCAGATGGGTAATTCCGAGGTTGGTCACACCAATATTGGTGCCGGTCGTATCGTGTACCAAGAGCTCACCCGCGTCACCAAGGCTATTGCTGACGGCGACTTCTTCGACAACAAGGTCTTATGCGAGGCCGTGGACAAGGCCGTTAAGGCTGACAAGGCCGTCCACATTATGGGCTTAATGTCCCCAGGTGGCGTTCACAGCCACGAGGACCACATCCTGGCCATGATCAAGCTGGCTGCTCAGCGTGGCGCCAAGAAGATCTACTTCCACCCATTCTTAGACGGTCGTGACGTACCACCACGCTCGGCTTTAGAGTACATCGGTAAGTTCGAGGACCTGTTCAAGGAGTTAGGCGTTGGTCGCTTTGCTTCGGTGGTCGGCCGCTACTACGCTATGGATCGTGACAATCGTTGGGATCGTGTCGAGCAGGCCTATGACCTGTTAACCCAAGGCATCAGCCAATTCCCAGCTTATCCTTCGATCAAGGATGCGATCGAGGCTGCTTATGCCCGTGACGAGAACGACGAGTTCGTTAAGGCTTCGGTCGTCGGCGAGAAGGCTCCAATGGAAGACGGCGACAGCCTCATTTTCATGAACTTCCGTGCTGACCGTGCTCGTCAGATCACTCGCGCCTTCGTCAACCCAGACTTTGACGGCTTTGCCCGCAAGGTCGTACCACAGCTGGCTGACTTCGTCATGCTGACCCAGTACGCCGCTGACATCAAGACTGCTTGCGCCTTCCCACCTGCCGATCTCACCAACACCTTAGGCGAGTGGTTATCGTCCCACGACAAGACCCAGCTGCGCATTTCCGAGACCGAGAAGTACGCTCACGTCACCTTCTTCTTCAACGGTGGTGTTGAGACCGTATTCCCAGGCGAGGATCGCATCTTAATTCAAAGCCCTAAGGTTGCTACCTATGATCTCCAGCCTGAGATGAGCTCGACCGAGCTGACCGATAAGCTGTGCGCTGCCATTGAGTCGGGCAAGTATGATGTGATCATCTGCAACTACCCTAACGGCGACATGGTCGGCCATACGGGCGTTTACGAGGCTGCAGTTAAGGCCGTTGAGGCAGTTGACCACTGCATCGGCCGCGTCGTTGCTTCCTTAGAGAAGGTTGGTGGCGAGTGCTTAATCACCGCTGACCACGGCAACTGCGAGCGCATGAAGGACTTGACCACTGGCCAGCCTTACACCGCTCACACCAATCTGCCAGTTCCATTCATCTATGTTGGTCGCAAGGCCCACATGCGTGAGGGCGGCCGCTTAAGCGACATCGCTCCTACCATGCTGTACCTGATGGGCATGGAAATCCCAGCTGAGATGACCGGCAAGTCCATCATCACCTTAGACTAAGCCTAGCTAGCTAAGCCTAGCTAGCCTAGCCTAAATCAAGCCAGCCCCGGCTGGTAGAGAAAAAGCCTGGCCCCTCTGGGAGCCAGGCTTTTTTGTTGGGTGGCGTCCAGCCCCTGGCTCTGAGTCCATTAAGCCCCGCAGCTCACCCTGAGGCCCGCCCGATAAGAGGGCTAGGGCTAAGGGGGCTAGCCCTAGCCCTCTACTTTTAGTGCACACTTTTGGTGAAGTATTAGGTCAAAGGGGTGATCTGCGCCTTTACCTGGTGCGCCATAAACGCTTTAAATGTGATTCAAATCACTTTTTCCTGCAGGCCACTTTTCACAACTAGGGCCTAAGCGCAAAGTCTCAGAGAAACTATTTCTTAAATTGAAACACGTTTCTCAAACAGCACAATGTTACGAAAAGGGCAGCTCTGTTGGCACTATGGGGCGTTCTATCTAGGAAGAGCATAAATTAGCCCTCAATCTAAATTTTTGTAACATCTGATTGTTGTATCGTGCTAGGCCGCACCATTGGTTCTAGCACCATCAAATTTGTGTTATGAAAAAGTCAAATTTGACCATTTGCAAACGCTAACGATCAAGGTAAAGTGATCAAAAAAAAGAGCTGCGCTGCCGTTGTATTAATAACGGTTCCCAGTTGAAACGTGATGTTTAACCCCTCCGTGGCTAAAGTAGAAGCTAAAAGCTCTGTGACTTAAAAGAGTGCACTAAGCTTAAGCGTTCACTTTAGTGGGTGCGTGCACATCACGCGGGAAGCGTAACTTAAAGTAAGGTAGGCGCCCTCGGAGCTTGCCGTAAGCTCTGGAGAGACATCAGGATCTGTTGCAACCGTTAATGGTTGTCGTTTGTTTTTTAGGAGATAGCAGTATGTATCCGCAGAAGAAGCGCGGGTTCGCACCTATCACCGCCTTTGGCGTAAAGAACAACTTCAAGGCTTTCAACTTCCTGAAGCGTCGTCACGTCGATGACCGTGCTCAAAGCGAGCGCGTTGACTTCAGATTTGCGCTAGCCAAGTAGTCCTCACCAACGCCATACTTGCGTGCGCCCGTCGTACGTAAGGGCAACGTTTGCGAGCCTACGCCCAAGCAAAACTCAAACGAACACAGACGCATAAGGACACGCACACGGGTCAACCCCGTCAGCTTGGAGCATCAAGGTCTTCTTACTTTGACCATGATGATTTGGATTAATACAGCCCACGAGCTAGTGTTGATCGCGCCACGAGCGCAGCACTAAGCCTGTAGCTGGTAGCTCAACAAGCACTCCCCCAAGCCTCCGGCAGCCCAGCTGCCGCAGAATATTAACTGAGGGCCGCATCTGCGGCCCTTTAGTTTTTGCGCCCCACCTAACCCCACCTTGTGCCGCTCACCTATTGCGCGCCCACCTGCTACCGCCCCCAGTTTAGCCCCTGAGCTTTGATCCCCCTGTGGCGGTTAGCCTCTCTCCCAGCACCGCGCTCTCACCTCTACCCACCCTCCTCACCTATACCCACCCAAACTTCCCACGCTCGTCCTCAGTAAACAAGCATTCCTAATGCTTACCTTCAACACATTGCAGCAAAATAAATCCCAACCGTGAACTAAACCACAAAAAAAATATTTTAATTTTAGGTTTTCTTCCACACTATGGAACAGATACCCATTACCATGCGGTTATAGAGAACAAAAAACTAGAGGTTACTATCTAGCTCATCACCAGCTAATTAGGAGGTTAAGATGCGCAAGCCTAAAACCGCATTGAAGAGCAGCGGCGCTTTTCGCAAGAGCGTCCGACACATCCCAGCTGAGATCAAGCGCAAGTTGACGCAAGTGCTTGAAACTCTGGCACGCGATCCCCACGCCCAGGAGCTGCAAATGGAGAAGCTCAAAGTGCCAAGTGATCAGGTCTACAGCGTGCGCCTGAGCCACAAATTCCGCCTGATCTTCCGCCGTCTGAGCTGCGGCACCATTGAGCTGTTGTGCGCAGCTAATCACGAATGCGCCTACCGTCCTTATTAAGGAGCATTTGCTCATGGCAATCATCGCCGCAGCATTAAGCTAAAGGGTCGCACTTGCGGCCCTTTAGTTTATCAGCCACTGTACGCCTCTCCTTGAGGATCGTGCATGTGCCAAAGGTTGATGATAGGTGGTTAAGTTAAGTAAATCGCTTAAGTTTAGCGTACACAACCTGAGTTTTTACAAAACACTGTAAGGTGGTATCTGCCCGAATACAAATGGCTTATTTATACTGTTCTTTGAAGCAAAGTTACTGCTAGACCTATCTTACTTAATTTTGTAAAAACTCATGACACAATACGACTGACAAAAAAAATACCTTGACTCATTTAAATCAAGGTATTTTTTTAATTATCTTCTTTTATTTTTATGGTAGTTAATTCGATTGTTGAGCCGAATTTTATCTTGGATTTCTTTAATCTGTTTAACTGCAATAGTATCTTTAAATAAAAAACAGTCTTGCATATACATAGCCACACTATTGGCAGACTGTTTTGTTGCATAACAACCAGTTAAAAGCAAATACGACGGAGCGTTATCTTCACCTTCTTGAATAATCCAGTTATGACCACGCAAAGAATTTGCTAAAGAAAGCGCACTTCTCTTAAATGCACCTTCAATTACCTGTATAGTAAAATAATCTCCATTGAGTTGCATAAACTCATCAATTGATCCTAATGTACTTTGCTTAGTTGGCTCTAATAAGTATCGTTCAACAAATTGATCAGCCGTCATCACATCTGCTGAACCAATAGTACCACGCTTTAGCAAACCAGATTTCTTATCACCAGTAACAAGAACATCTGGAATACCTGACTCACAAAGTTCAATTAAGAAATCATCTTTAGAATCATTTGACTCTTTAGAAGAAAGAGGTTTAGTTACAACTTTTATCGCACTTCTATTAATGAGATTTATAAACAACCCAACGAAGCTTCTAGACATCACTGACTGTTGGATATCTCGATGTGTAACATCCTTTAGCTCTTCAATCTGCTCTTCCGATGATACCAACACAACCCTGCCATTTACTATGGCTTTATAAATTATTTTAGGAGGAGTAGAGTTGAAATCCAAATCATTGTCAGTACTATAGTCGCTTTTTCCTCTAAGAGCTGATATAATAATAATATTTGTATCTATTACTGCTTTGTAAATTTTACAAACCATAGCAGAGATATATGTTGATACTGACAGAGCACTAACAAACTAAATACAAATGCACTATCAATTAAATTTTATACTTCGCTCTTAGGTAAACCTGCAGCGTCTGGGTCAAAACTGAATTTTTCTGAAATGCGCAGCATCATATAGTTGGTTAGCGCCTTATCAAGCAAAGTAGAAAAATCCATTTCTTCGCCAAAGCGAAATGTCTCCATAAAGGCACGAACATCGGCATCGAGATCCGCAGGCACAGAAACCGTCCATTGAACCGTCTTTGTTGTACTATTGGAAGATTGACTCATAACGCATTCCTCCCATCAGTTGAGTTACTCTCTCCTATATTGTACCATAAAAACAACATTTTCGTCGTTGTGACTGACGAAAGAGGTTAATCAATATCGTAAAATTTCAGATTAAAATTTTATACTAATCTAATTTGATGCCTTAATTAAGAGATTTAAGAGCTATCAATGATAGCTGGCACTGTCTCCAGCAGCTTGCAGCAAAATCAGTCTCAACTGTGAACTAAACCGCAAAAAATATTGCAATTTTCTGGTTGCTTCCGATTTATGGAACGAATGCCCGCTACTATGCAGCTATAGCGAGCAAGCACATGGGGTGCTGCTCCACGAATTTCTTTTGGGAGCGCCTATGAAATTGATTGCATTTGTGGCTGGCATCATTTGCGCCTTAGCAGGAGCGACCTGCCAAGCCAGCCTCTATACTTATCAAGACGGTTCAGGCTACTTGGAGCTTTCCGTATCCGAAGAGACCGGCGATCCCTTTGTCACCATTCGCACCTCGCATCCAGGCAGCTGCGAATTAATCACCGAAAGCTGCGCCTTAAGCGAGGATGGCATGACCTGCTTTACCGCCGATGGCTACCCTGTGGTCATCAAGTACGGATTTAACCACACCCTTAAGGTCACCTCGGTCCCAGCCCATCTGTGCGACCTCTATGGCACCGCCACCGGGGTCTATCAGCTCAAGCATTAGGAGAAATTTTTCAATGAAAAAAGCTACACTCGCGGCGCTGCTCCTGAGCGCCCTGGCCTCAGGCTATGGCATCACCTGCCACGCGGCCACCTACGACTATACCCAGGCTATGGGCAGCTTGGAGCTGGAATTTTCCGAGGAGAGCGGCGATCCGATCGTCACGATCGAGACCGTGAACCCTAACAATGGCAGCACCTGCTCCTTTGAGTCCGAAGGGTGCCGCTTTGACAAGGATGGCCTCACCTGCTTTAGCGAAACGGGCGATCTCGTGCTCAAGTACCGCGATGATGATCTGATCGAGGTTACGGCTGAGCCTGATGGCATGTGCGGCCTCAATGCCACGATGCTGGGTTATTACACCCCTCGCGAGGAAAGCGCCGCCCCTACGCTCTACCGTCCAACCTCCGGCGAGGGCAGCTTACAGCTGGAGTTCTCTGAGGACAGCGGTGATCCGATCGTCACGATCGAGACCGTGAATCCTAACAATGGCAGCACCTGCTCCTTTGAATCCGAGGGCTGCCGCTTCGACAAGGATGGCCTCACCTGCTTTAGCGAAACGGGCGATCTCGTGCTCAAGTACCGCGATAACGATGTCATCGAGGTTACGCAAGAGCCTGATGGCATGTGTGGCCTCAACGCCACAATGCTCGGCACATATGTCCCAGCTCAGAGCACAGGTTCGGCCCAGAGCGCAGATGCTGCCCCAAGCTCAGTACCAACGCTCTACCGCCCAACCTCCAGTGCGGGCATGTTGCAGCTGGAATTTTCCGAGGAGAGCGGCGATCCGCTCGTTACAATCGAGACTGTCAACCCTAACAATGGCAGCACCTGTTCCTTTGAGTCCGAGGGTTGCCGCTTCGACGAGGATGGCCTCACCTGCTTTAGCGAGTCGGGCGATCTGGTGCTCAAGTATCGCGAAAATGACGTCATTGAGGTTACGCAAGAGCCTGATGGCATGTGTGGCCTCAACGCCACAATGCTCGGCACATATGTCCCAGCCCAGAGCTCGGATCAAGCCCAGAGCTCTGGTGCCACTGTGTACCGTCCCGATAACGGCGAGGGTACCTTAAGCATCGCCGTCTCTGAGGAAAGCGGTGACGTCTCGGTCGCAATCGAGACGGTTAACCCAAACAGCGGCCACACCTGCTCCTTTGAGTCGGAGGTCTGCAATCTCACCGATGCGGGACTGAGCTGCCCATCCGAGGATGGCGCGCTGGAGCTCAAGTTCTTAGGTGAAGGCACGGTCGAAGTCACCGCTGAACCTTCGGGCATGTGCGGTCTGCGCGCCACGATGCTGGGTGTGTACCGCCGTTAGCGGTGACGCGCACGCTGCCGTGAGCCCGCACTTGGTGGCTTAACTTTTGTGCAGCTAAATTTTTGGCTGCCGAAAGCTGGAAGGTTGGCGCCGTATCATGGCCTCAAGCCACAGGGCACGGCAGCGCTGGATTAAGTTCCGCTGCTGCCGCTGCTCTCAAACACAAGGCCTTAACTTCTTGCTACTTTGACACTCATTTTCTAAGAATGCGATATTTATGAGGTTTTAATGCTAAAGACGTGTGTCTTTTGCCTTTAATTCAAGTGGTACTGTTGACACTTAGTTTAGGCTCTCAAATCAAGCAATAAAACCGCATAAATATGACCTTTTCTCAATCAAAGCTACAACTGAGTGTCAACCTTACTGGAAGTTAAGGGAGAAGCTTAGTCACCGGAGATGGTGATCTCTGGGATCAAGATCGAGCCCACTTGCAGGAAACGACGCTCATCGACATCCGAGCCCAGTAAGGCAATGTTGCGAGTCATATCGAGCATATTGCCTGCGACCGTGACTTCGTCCACGGCGTGCACGCGCTCGCCATTTTCAAAGTAGAAGCCCGAGAGGCCGCGACTGTAGTTGCCATTGACCACGTTGACGCCCTGACCCATCAGCCCGTCGATCACGATGCCGCTCCCGGCCTGGCGCATCATCTCCTCTAAGGAGCAGGTGTGCGCACTATCGGCGGTGACCCAAGTGTTGTAGAGCGAGTCGTTGTGGCCATTGCAGCGCATCTTGAGCTTGCGCGCACTATAGGTGTCAAGCAAGTACTCCTTGAGCACGCCGTTTTCGACCAAGGTCAAAGGACGGGTCGCGACACCATCGCTATCAAAGGCGCTCGAGCACAGGCCATCGGCCCGCCATGGATCTTCCTGGATTGTGATGAAGTTCGGGTAAATCTGCTCCCCTAACTTGTCCTTTAAGTAGGACGAGTTGTGGTAGATGAGATTGCCCGTAAGTCCGCTTAAGCACGAGGCGATAAAGCCTGAGCCCGCGCGGCGGAAGATCACATTGTACTTACCGGTCTTGACCTTACGGGCGCCGAGCTTGCCTAAGGTGCGCTCAATGGCCTCATCCACTAAGCGCTCGTCGCTCCACTCCTGAGCTGGATTGGTCATCGTTTGACCGCTGGAGCTGGTCTGCATCACCCCATCGCGTGCGCCGACAAAGCCGATGTACTTGGAAACCGTGGACTCAGCCTTAGAGCGGCAAAAGCCGTGGCTGGTGGCCAAGATCTCTAAATCGTACTCAATCGAGTAGAGCGAGCCATCGGACTTAACTAAGCCTTGGTCCTTAAACGCTGGGATCTTGGCGATGCCCAGCTGCTCAAACTCGATCGCGCGCTTAACCACGGCGTCCGGGTCTTCTTCTAAGGCATAGCAGTTCTTGATCTCGACGCCGCCTTGGTACAGATCGGCCTCATCACACAGCCCGGCAAAGTCATCAGGCGAGGTGTACTGACTTAAGCTCAGCGCGGAGTCGATCGCGTTCTCAATGCTCTCTTGCGAGAAATCATTGGTGCTGACCGAAGCACTGTGGTGGTCACGATAGACGCGTACCGCCATGCCCAGCATTTGGTTGAACTCAAGGTTCTCAATCTCACCCTCACGGGCGGAAACATTGATGCCCTTACCGGCACCAATCTTAATCTTGACCTGGTGGGCTCCCTTCTTGAGCGCCTGCTCCACCGTTTTCGCGGCGAGGTCTTCATACTGGGCGCGGCGCTGCTCAATCTCGGAGAAAAATGACATCGTTTTGCCTTGTCAGGCCGATGGCCTGAATTAATGAATCTGGTTACTCTGGGCTCTGCGCCATTGCTCTTGCTTTGAGCTCTTGCTATGAGCCATTGCTCTCACTATGAGCCATTGCTCTTAGCGCGCAGCATCGTGTCAGGGATGGTCACGCCACTTTGGTTGACCGCTGCCTTGATGTACTGGTAGAGGGCGCGCGCCGCCGGGCGATCGGGCAAGGTCGAGCTCAGCTCATCGTGCGCGCGCTTGACCAAGGTGCGCAGCTTGTTGCGGTCGATGGTAGGAATGAGCTCCACCATGGCGTTGACGCCCTTGATGCCGCCGTGAATCAGGAACTCACGCAGCTGCTCTAAGCGCATCGCATTAGGATCTTCCTTGGCAGTCGCGCCCATACCATTGACCTGAGCCTCGAGCTCTTCATGGCCGTAATTACGCAGGAGCTTGGCCACATATTGGAGCTGACGGCGGCGCTCATCGCTATTGCGCTTTAAGGAGCGGGCCTTAACCAAGGCCTCCTTGATGTCCTCATCCTCAAAGCTCAGGCGGGCAAAGGCAGTGTCGCCTAAATCGGCGAGCTTATCGGCCAGCTTGCGAATCGCCTGGGCCTCACGCTTGTGGGCGCTGCGGCTTTGCTCGTCCGGGGCGGCATCGAAACCTTCAAAATGCTCTTGAACTGCCATTTAGTCCTCCTCGGTCTTAGAGCCACCGACAATAATCGAGCTGATCTTGACCGTCGGCTGGCCAATGCCCACACGTACTGATTGTCCGGCCTTGCCGCACCAGCCGATACCCCGGTCAAACTCGAGGTCGTCGGCGACCATGCAGACCTTGCTCATGGTCTCAGCGCCGGTACCAATCAGGGTTGCGCCCTTAATCGGAGCGACCACCTTGCCCTTCTCGACTAAGTAGGCCTCCGAGGCCGAGAAGACAAAGCGGCCCGAGGTTGGGTCGACTTGGCCACCAGCAAAGTTCACGGCGTAAATGCCCCGATCTAAGGAGGCGATCAGCTCATCCTTGTGGTACTCGCCTGGCATCAAGTAAGTATTGGTCATGCGTGGAATGGTCATATCGCTATAGCTTTGGCGACGGCCATTGCCCGTAGGCTTCATCCCCATCAGGCGGGCACTGCGGCGATCGTGCATATAGGACTTTAAGATGCCCTTTTCAATCAGCACATTGTGCTGGGCTGGGGTGCCCTCATCATCGCAGCTTTGGGAGCCACGGCGGCGCTCAATCGTGCCATCATCGACGATGGTGCATAAAGGCGAGGCCACTTGCTGGCCCATCTTATCGTGATAAACCGAGGTCTTGAGGTAATTGCAATCACCCTCTAAGCCATGGCCCACTGCTTCGTGAATGAGTACCGCTGGCCAACCGGCGCCTAATACCACCGGCATCGTGCCAGCCGGAGCCGGAATCGACTCTAAGTTGACTGAGGCCATGCGTACGGCATCTAAGGCTACCTTGAGGTAGGCGTCGTCCTTTAACAGCTCATCTAACAGATAGGAGCCGCCCATCGCCGAGGAACCTGACTCGGTTCTGGTGCCGTTCTTCATCACCACACTGACATTGAATTGGACGATCGGCTTAACGTCCGCGCCGATGGTGCCGTCGGTATTGAGCACCAACATTTGATGGTGCACTTGGCCTAAGCTAATCTCGACTTGATCGACGCGGGGATCGGCGGCGCGGGCCACCTCATTGGCTTTTTGCATCAGGGCAATCTTAGCCTCACGTGTCAGAGAGTCCAAGGGATTGTCCTGGACGTAGAGGGGCTTGACCTGTAAGGCCTTGAGCGGCTCTGGGGTGACATTAGCCTTGAGGCAATCGTGACCACGGCTAATCGAACGCGCGGCCCTGCAGGCATCTAAGATCGCGTTTTGGTCGATGGCATCAGCAAAGGCAAAGCCGGTCTTATCGCCGATCTGAGCGCGCACGCCAACACCGGCTAAGATGTTGTAATTGCCGTGCTTAATGATGCCCTCAGACAAGCGAAAGGACTCGCTGACCTCGTGCTCAAAGAAGATGTCACCAAAATCAAGCTTGCGCTCTTGGAGCAAAGCCAAGCTCTGCATTAAAAAGGTATCGTCGATACCTGCTGGATGGAGCAGATGCTCCTTGACGTAGCTTAAGTTATCCATGAAAAGGGAACCAAAACGGATGGGGACAGGTTAGCCGGGACGCGCGCCCGCAGTTACGGGCAGCTGCGAGCAGTTGCGAGCTGTTGCCTCGCAGCTGCCACGCAATTGCCACAGCGCTGGGCGCTGGCCCAGGGAGCTGGGGCGGGCCCAGTGAACTGGTGCGAACCCTCGACACTGGGCGAACCCTCGGCACTGGGCGGCCCCTCGGTGCAGAACGGGCCCGAGGCGCTGGGCGCTGGGCGGCTAGCCTTGGGCTTGAACAGTGCGGGGCTTGATGCCAAATTCAGCTAAGGCCTCACGTACTTGGCAAATCGGCAGGCCGACCACGGCACTGACTGAGCCTGAAACCTTGGACACAAACATCGAGGCAATGCCTTGGACAGCGTAGGCACCTGATTTGTCATCACACTCACCGGAAGCGACATAGGTGTCAATCAGCTCTTCGCTTAAAGGAGCAAAGGTCACTTCGGTGGTGACGGTGAAGTTCTTTTCCACTTCATCTTTAATGATGCAGACCGCGCTCATCACCTCATGAGTACGCCCCGAGAGCAGGCGCAAGATGCGCTTGGCATCCTCACGGTCGGTCGGTTTGCCGATGATCATATCATGACAAACCACGATGGTATCGGCAGCTAAGACCACCTCGCCTGGGTGCAGATCGGCAATAATCTGAGCCTTTTCTGCGGCCATACGCGCAACGTAATCGCTTGGGCTTTCACCGACCATAATGGTCTCGTCGGCGTCTGGCTTCATAATGACAAAGCGCACGCCCATCTTTTCTAAATAATCGCGGCGGCGCGGTGAACTGGAGGCCAAAATTAAATCGTAATCCTGAGCCATCAAATCCTCACACAAAAAGGGCTAAATCTCGTTCTCAACTTTGACCGAAGCACTGGTCACGTTAAAGACCTTCCATAAGGCGACGTAGATAAACAGCATCACTGGCCACAGCACCATAGTAACCACGGTCGGCCAGCCGAAATTGCCCGAGTAGGTGCCTTGAGCAATGAGGTGGCCCAGCCAATAGACGCCAATATGGCCAATCACATTAACGATGCCTATGATGACAATCTGCTGCCACAGCATAAAGTTAATGAAACTCTTAAACTGCGACAAAATGACGAAGACCTGGAAGGCCAAGATCAAAGCATTAAAGCCAAATGGTGCTCCTGAGAGCAAATCCAGCACCAATCCAGACGCCCAGGCTACACCCACATTGATGCGCTTGGGATCGGAACTGGCAAAGAAAATCAACAACAGTGCCGCAAAATCCGGGCGAAACGGCGCAATCACCGCTGGTAAATGCACGATCTCCAAGATCAAGGTGACAAAGAGCAGCGGGAAAAAGAGCAGGTACGAGGAGCGGCGCTGGTCATTTTTAGGATTAGGCATAGACCACCTCCGCGTGCAGCTGTGGCTTGAGCTGTGGCTTGAGCTGTGGCTTGAGCTGTGGCTTGAGCTTAAGCTGTAGCCTTAACTCAGGCTGTGGCCCGAGCTCAGGCTCAAACTGCGGCCTGACCCCAGGCAGGATCGGGGCGACATAAGCTTGCGGTGTGCCCTCGTCGGCCTTATTTTCTTCGTCTTGGGTCGGAGCATTCGCGCTGCGCGATGAGTCGGTGAGCGAATCGATCAGCTTGCGAATATGCTCTTGGCGCAGGCGACGCTTGCCGTCGGTTTGCTCTTTAGGCTCTAAACTCTTGGTCTTGGTAATGCCGTTAGGCTGGTACCAGAACATCAGCACGTAGCGAATCTTATCGGTGTCCACTAATGGCTTGGCCTTAACCTCAGCAAAAGGCTGATCCTCTGAGAAGCCGACCGAGCTGACAATCGCAACCGGATAGCCCTCTGGGTACACGCCACCTAGGCCTGAGGTCACTAAGAGATCGCCTTCCTTGATATCGGTGGAGCGCGGCACGTTATCGATCGAAAGTTCATCGTGCAGGCCGGTACCCGAGACAATAGCACGCACTTGATTGCGTGTATTGAGCACTGGAATGGCGCTTGACGGATCGGAGAAGAGCAAGACGCGGCTGCTGCTGTAGGCCACCGAGACCACTTGGCCCACCAAGCCCTCGTCGGTGATCACCGGCATGCCCTCATACACGCCCGAGCTCGAGCCGCGATTGACTACGATCCGCTGGCGATAAGGGTCACTATCCACCCCGATGACCTCGGCGAACATGCGGCGTGAGGACACACGTAAGGGCGAGTTTAAGAGCTTGCGCATCGCAGCGTTTTCTTGCTCTAAGGACTGCAAGCGCATTACATCCACACGTTGGAGATAGTTCTCGGTTGAGAGGCGCTCATTTTCTTCCATCAGCTCAGCGCGGCTCTTAAATTGGCTCGAGACCGCCTGCGAGAGGGCATGAGGCGCATCAGCAAAGACCAAGACGGGGTACAGAGCCGTTTCTACGTAATAGCGAAAGTCGCTTAAAAGCTTGAATCTCACGTCGACCAGCATCAGGACGAGCGATAAGATCAACACCAGAACAAAGCGCAGTGTGATAAAGAAATTTGAAGGATCTACTCGGTTCAACAGGTCACTCCAACACCGTTCTGGCTTCCTAAAAAATTAAAACGCCTAACCCAGCTGAACAGCTGAGCTGTTCCCAGGTTAGGCCTTATTTTGTGCTAAAGGTTCCGTAAGACACGGAGCCCTAAGTTAGTCGAAGATTTCGTTTTCTTGAGCATCGTACATCTCAAGGGCACGACCACCGCCGCGTGCCACGCAGGTCAGTGGGTCATCGGCCACGATGACCGGGATGCCGGTTTCCTCGCGTAAGAGCTTGTCTAAGTTGTGCAGCAGGGCACCACCGCCCGAGAGCATCATGCCGCGCTCAGCGATATCGGCGGCCAGCTCTGGTGGCGACTTCTCTAAGGCGACACGCACAGCAGCAACGATACCCTTAATCGGATCGGCCAGCGCCTCTAAGATCTCGTTGGTGTTCAAGGTAAAGGAGCGCGGTACACCCTCAACTACCGAGCGGCCACGCACTTCCTTCTCGTGCATTTCCTGCTCAGCGTAAGCTGAACCGATCTCGATCTTAACTTGCTCAGCGGTAGCCTCACCGATCTCATAGCGCTTGGTATTGCGTACGTAGTTGATGATAGCTTGGTCAAAGCGGTCACCACCGATACGTACTGAGCTCGAGTAAACCACGCCGTTTAACGAGATAATCGCGACCTCAGTGGTACCACCACCGATATCAACGATCATGGAGCCAGCTGCCTCCGAAACCGGCAGACCGGCACCGATCGCAGCGGCCATAGGCTCGGTGATGAGGAATACCTCAGAGGCACCTGCGCCTTCAACCGATTCACGAATGGCACGGCGCTCAACTTGGGTGGCACCGCAAGGAACGCAGACTAAGACGCGTGGGGAAGGCTTAAATGGGAAAAAGTGCGAGCCGGTCAGTACCTTATCGATAAAGTACTGCAGCATCTTCTCGGTGTACTGGAAGTCAGCAATCACGCCGTCCTTCATCGGACGGATAACTTCGATGTTATCTGGGTTCTTACCCAGCATCACCTTAGCGGCCTTACCGACAGCATCAACTTTACGCTGGGCGCCACCATTCTTATCGAGTCTAACGGCAACAACAGAAGGCTCGTTTAAGACAATGCCCTTATTCTTGACGTACACCAGGGTGTTTGCTGTTCCCAAATCAATCGAGAGGTCGTTCGAGAACATGGCGCGAAGTTTTTTAAACATTTGCGTAAACCTTGAGCCAATAACAATCAAGCGGTTAACCTAAACCCCACCTCAGGTCCATCCTTGACTCAAAAGACAGCACCTCAAGGCACGACAAGGCCCCCAGATGGAGGCGAGGCTTAGCGCCAGCCGAGCGCAAGCTCAGCCCAAAAATCCGGCCCACGGCAGAGCGTCGGCACCTACGCCCGTAGATTGACCGAAATAAAAAAAATCGGAGGGCTTGGGCGCGCCCGAAAAGCATAATTACAAAACCAATTCAGCAATTATGCTTATAATTAAGCATATCTTTGCAGCCCGCGCGGCCTCTTAAGCGGCCTCACGCGCAACCTCTCCTGTGGCCTGACACCTAGGCGTAATCACGTCTAGGCACGCGATCCCACCGGGGTTCGGCTAAGGGGGTTAACCCTAGGCCACAACGCATGCGAATCAAATGCAAAGTATAGCACACATAGCTTAAGGCCGTACCGTACGCTTTGGGTTATAATCGCGCTTTTTCTCCGAAAAGACCGCGACTTCGGCTCAGGCCTAAGCCCAAAGCACCCCAAGCCCCCGCGCTCAGCCCAAAAGCGGTGCACGCAAGCGGCTGCGACCGGACAACGCATCCGCCAGCATCAAGCTAATTTAAGCATCAATCATAAAAATAGATTGATTTCACCTGGCCCCGCCCCTAGGCCCCGCCGCACCGCGTCTCAGTCGAGCACAAGTAGCCTCAGCTCCACCTCGAAGTAGCCTCAGCTCTACGCCGCAGTAGCGGCAGCTCCGGGCTTAGAACGGAACCTCATCGTCCGGCCCCAGGTCGACAGCGGTAGGGTTTAAGACCGGGGCAGGATTGAAGGCGGCCTTCTGGTCGAAGGAAGGCTTTTGGTTGAAAGCATTGGTCTGGTTAAAAGATGGAACGGCCTTGCCCCCAGCCTCGCTCTTGCTATCGAGCATGATCAGGTTAACGCCATTGATTTCAGTGATATAACGCTTCACGCCCGCCTGATCGGTGTAAGAGCGCGTTCTGAGCTTGCCCTCGACGTAGAGGCGCATGCCCTTATGGACGTACTTGTCCACGATATCGGCCATCTGGCCAAAGAAGACCACGCGGTTCCACTCCGGCTCTTCCTCGAACTTGCCGTCGGGACGCTTGACCGCCTCATTGGTCACCACTGTGACCTGCGCGAGCTTACCGCCATTAGTTAAAGCGCGAATGGCGGGTTCATCGGCAGTGTAGCCGATCAGCATGACCTTATTTAAGCTGCGTGACATTCCCACACTCCTCTCTCTTCACCCAAAACCTTAAGCTCATCTTAACCTAGGCACGGCCCCCAATGCTGATTTTGGCCGCTCAGCGCACCACGCTCCCCCTACTTGCGGCACTGTACCTCACTTGCGGCCGACCACTGCTCTTGTTAGGCCTAGATAAAAAAGGCCGCGTGACCTCACGATCGCGCGGCCCGAGCCTTAGGCTCGTTAGCAATTAAAACGGAATGTCGTCGTCGTTGCTGTTGTCAGTTGGAGCGGCGGTTGGGGTGACCTCAGGAGCAGCGGCTGGAGCTGCTGGAGCAGGGCTGGATGCTGGGGCACTGTCCTCGCCTGCGGCAGGCGCACTATCACTGGCAAAGCTGGCATTGCCATAAGCACCGGTGGCCGCTGCGCCAAAGGCACTAGAAGCTGGGGTCGCTGGCGTGCTACCACCTAAGCTGCCATATGGGCTGTTATCAAATGGCGGGTAGCTTGGGGCTGCAGGCGCGGCCGGGGCAGCTGGAGCAGCCGCTGGAGCTGCTGGAGCTTGATTGTCCCAAGTGGTCTTTTGGTAGGCGCCACCTTGACCTTGGAAGTTAGTCGGCTGACTTGCCGGTTGATTTGGGTAAGGAGGCAGATTGTTACCTGGGTTGTTACCAAAGGTGTTTGGGTTACCAAAGGTGTTCCCTGGGCCACCATATGGAGTGTTCTGGCCGCCATATGGAGTGTTCTGGCCACCATATGGAGTGTTTTGACCGCCGTATGGAGTGCTCTGACCGCCATATGGGGTGTTTTGACCGCCATATGGGGTGTTTTGACCGCCGTATGGGGTGTTTTGACCACCATATGGGGTGTTTTGACCACCATGCAAGCGCTGATTGCTATATGGAGGGCGGTTGTAGTCGCCGTTAGTGTTGTTCGCGCGAACGTTGTTAGAGCCATCACCAAAATCACGCGAGGCATCGGCGTTGCGGCTATCGAGCATGATCATATTGTCCGCAAAGATCTCGGTGGTGTAGCGCTTGATCCCGTTCTTGTCGGTGTAGGAGCGCGTTCTGAGCTTGCCCTCGATGTAGAGACGCATGCCCTTATGGACATAGGTCTCGACGATGTTGGCCGTGTTGTTCCAGAACACGATGCGGTTCCACTCTGGGATTTCTTCGGAGGTGCCATCCTGGTGGCGCACAAACTCGTTGGTGACCACCGTCAGATTGGCGACCTTGCCCCCGTTGTCGAAGGTCTTGATCACTGGTTCGTCGGCGCTATAGCCGATTAAAATGACCTTATTAAGGCTGCGTGCCATTCCTACACTCCTATCTACTATCAGGGGCTGGGGCTGACCACGCATTAGTGGCTGCAACCGCGCCTCATCACGATTTGCTCTCAAACTGTATACATTATACAGCAAAGAAAGCAAAATCACACTAGTTATTTTACGCTAGAGCAAAAATGCCCTCGCGCCCTTGCATCTTAACCTAAGAGCTTTAGCAAGTGCGCAAAAAGGCCGTTCAGCGCCGCGCGATTTTACCAGAACGCCACCCATGCGCCCCGATGCACGTCTAGGCTAAATGGTGTAAATTAGCCGCTCAAGCCGTCAGCTGACCGAGCAGAGCGCTCGGGAACTAAATGCAGCTGCAGGTTAATTCATCAGGGGCATCACATGGATCAGATCGTTGTACGTGGGGCGCGCACTCACAATCTCAAGAACATCACCGTGACCATCCCCCGCGACCAATTAGTAGTGGTCACGGGTCTGTCGGGCTCGGGCAAGTCCTCGCTTGCCTTTGATACGCTCTATGCCGAGGGCCAGCGCCGCTACGTCGAGTCGCTCTCCTCCTACGCGCGCCAATTCTTACAGCTGATGGATAAGCCGGACGTCGATAGCATCGAGGGCCTGTCCCCAGCGATCTCGATCGAGCAGAAGTCGACCTCGCACAATCCGCGCTCGACCGTGGGCACGATCACAGAGATCCACGACTATCTGCGTTTACTCTTTGCCCGCATCGGTGAGGCGCGCTGCCCCGAGCATGGCAATGTACTCAAGGCCCAGACCATCTCACAGATGGTCGATCAGACCTTGGCCTATCCTGAGGGCACCAAGCTTATGATCATGGCCCCTGTCGTGCGCGGCCGCAAAGGTGAGTACAAGCAGCTCTTAGGGGAGCTGGCGCAACAAGGCTTTGTGCGCGCGCGTATCGATGGCGAGATCTGCGATCTCAGTGATCCACCTGAGCTTAAACTGCGCATCAAGCACACCATTGAAGTGGTAGTCGACCGCTTCAAGGTCAAGCCCGAGCTCAAGCAGCGCCTGGCCGAGTCTTTTGAGACTGCCTTAAAGGTAGCCGATGGCCTAGCCTTGGTCGTGCCGATGGATGAGCACAAGAGTGAAGACGAGATCATGCACTCGGCGCGCTATTCGTGCCCAATCTGCGGCTATTCCATCCCAGAACTGGAGCCGCGCAATTTCTCCTTTAACAATCCGCACGGCGCCTGCCCGCGCTGCGACGGCTTAGGTCGCCTCTTGGTCTTTAGCGAAGACAAGATTGTGCCCGACCCAAGCAAATCGATTGAAGAAGGCGCGATCACCTTATGGGATAAGCGCTCCTGGAGCTTCTATCGCCTCTTAGTGCCAGTGTGCGAGGAAAACGGTATCGACATTAACGCCCCGTTCTACACCTTAAGCCCCGAGCAAAAGAAGCTGTTGTTCTACGGCAATATTAAGCACCCTGAGCTCAAAGCCGACCCGGACGGCACCGACTTTTTGGGCGTGATCGGCTACTTTGAGCGCCAAGCTAAGGAAAGTGACTCCGAGAGCTATCAGGCCCTGCTGCAAAGCCTGATGGTGGCCCAGACCTGCCCGGAGTGCCACGGCGCGCGCTTAAAGCATGAGTACTGCCACGTCTTTGTAGGCAATAAGAGCCTGCCAGAAATTTCGGAGATGGCGATCAGCGACTGCTATGACTTCTTTTCCCACTTAGAGCTGGGGGTACAAGAGGGCAAGATCGCCGAGCGTATCTTAAAGGAAGTGCGTGAGCGCCTGATGTTCTTACAGAACGTTGGCCTGGGCTATCTATCCTTAGCGCGTGCCGCCGATACCTTATCCGGCGGTGAGGCTCAGCGTATTCGCCTGGCCAGCCAAATCGGCGCGGGCTTGGTCGGCGTTATGTATATCCTTGATGAGCCGAGCATTGGCCTGCACCAGCGCGATAACCAAAAGCTCTTGGATGCCTTAAAGCATTTGCGCGACTTAGGCAACAGCGTGATCGTGGTCGAGCACGATGAAGACGCAATTCGCCAAGCCGATTTCATCGTCGATATCGGCCCACGCGCCGGTGTACACGGCGGTGAGGTTGTCACCTGCGGCACTCCAGCTGAGATCATGGCCTTCCCTGACTCTTTAACCGCTGATTACTTAAACGGGCGCAAGACCATTGCGGTACCGACCAAGCGCCACGCCCCGAAGGGCTTTTTGACCTTGACCGACTGCCATGGCAACAATTTAAAGCACGTAACAGCTAGCTTCCCATTAGGCTGCTTTGTCGTAGTCACCGGCGTCTCGGGCTCGGGCAAGTCGACCTTGGTCAACGACACCTTAGTGCCGATTGTCACCGAGCGTTTTGCGCGCAAGCAAGGCGCAAGCGGCCGACGCCTGACCTTGGACGGGGAATACGTAGCCTCAAGCAGCGTCAACCCAGAGTTTGATTGCGCCCAGTGCACAGGCTTAGATCAGATCGATAAACTCATCTGCATTGACCAAAGCCCGATTGGCCGCACGCCGCGCTCCAATCCGGCCACCTATATCGACCTCTTCACCAGTATCCGTGAGCTTTTTGCTCAGACCGAAGAAGCCCGCGCCCGTGGCTATAGCGCCGGACGCTTCTCCTTTAACGTCAAGGGCGGCCGCTGCGAGGCATGCCAAGGCGATGGCACCATCAAGGTGGAGATGCACTTCCTGCCGGACGTGTACGTCCAATGCGAGCACTGCCATGGCCAGCGCTACAATCGCGAGACCTTGGATATCAAGTACAAGGGCAAGAACATCAGCGAGGTGCTCAATATGACGGTGGAGGAGGCTTACACCTTCTTTAACGCCATTCCGCGCATCAAGCGCAAGCTCCAAGCCCTGATGGACGTGGGTCTGTCCTATATCACCCTAGGCCAATCGGCCCTGACCTTCTCAGGCGGCGAGGCCCAGCGCATTAAGCTCGCCAAAGAGCTGTCCAAGGTCGCCACCCACAATACGCTCTACGTCTTAGACGAGCCGACCACCGGTCTGCACTTCCATGACGTCAAGCAGCTTTTGGATATGCTGCTGCGCCTGCGCGATGAGGGCAACACCGTGATCGTGATCGAGCACAATCTCGATGTGATCAAGTGCGCCGACTACATCATCGACTTAGGCCCTGAAGGCGGCAGTGGCGGCGGCACCATTATCGCCACGGGTACCCCAGAGCAAATCGCGCAAACCCCCGGCTCCTTTACCGGCGAGTTCTTGCGTCCGATCTTAGAGCGCGCGGGCACCCTCACGGGCACCGAGGCCCCGACTAAGCGCCCGCGCACCAAGAGCGCCGCGAAAAAGGCAGCCCCGAAAAAGGCTGCACCTCAAGCGGCTACTCCGCAAAAGGATGCCCCTCAAGCGGCCGCAGAGGCTGCCGCCCCGGTCAAGAAGAGCACTCGGACCAAGAAGACCAAGAGCGCAGCGCTCGCCCCCGAGCAGGCGTAAGCCCGCGTCTTAGGCGTAAGCCCAGTGCGGCCCAAGAGAGAAAGTACAGCCAAGGGTGGCCTGGCGCCTGAGGCCGGTATAATGGGCCCAGTTTTGTTGTGAGGAAAATGCGATGTTTGAGCTGACCGACCAGATTTACCAAGCGGTGTTAACCCTGGACGATGACTATCGCCAGTTCTTTTGTTTGCAAAAGTGCCAAGAGCAAGGCTCGCTCTACCTGTTAAAGGAGCCGGGGGCCGAGGGCATGCCGCTCATGCTCAGCGATGAGCCAGAAGAGGGCGATGACGAAACGATGAGTCATACCTTCCTGCCGATCTGGTGCCATCCGCAGTTTGTCACCTACTACCAAGAGCATGCCGCCAATCAAGATGTTAAGAACTACGAGCTCTTAGAGCTCAAGCTCGACTTGTTCCGTGACAAGTGGGCCCCATCCTTAGCCCAGAACGGCATTGTGCTCGCCTTAATGCCGCTGGATGCGGACAAGAACTTCACCTTGTGCCGCGCCACTATTTTCTCAGAGCCTGACGCCGCCAAGACCGCTGCCGCTGAGGCTCAGCAGAGCGACCAGCTCACCGAGGCCGACAAGGCCGCCTTAAAGGGCCAGGCCAAGTAGGAGCAGGCTAAGTAGGACCAAGCTCCCGCGTTACGTCCCTGAGCGCATTAACAGGCCGCCGCCAGGCGGCCTTGTTGTATGCGGCCTTGTTGTAGGCGCCTGCTACATCTTGGGAGCTGTTACAAATTAAATCTTGCACCAAATTGGGCATCTCTTCTGCTGCACGGCTTAGATCAATTTAGTCGACAAGCGCTTTAGCTGCCTCGCCATATAATTATATAAATCGAATTTTATTAATAGCGGTGACTAAAGTTTTATTTATCAAAATTTCTAATTAAAACAAACAGCCAAGCTGTCGGCGTACAGCTGTTTTTTTTTGTATTTATTATAAATTCATAAAATTTAGTATCTCTCATATTGGTTATTTTTTATATAAAATAAAGTTATCAAAAGGTA
>CALXXU010000007.1 GCA_944392765.1 uncultured Anaerobiospirillum sp. | reverse complement strand
CCAAGAGACCGCCCGAGCGCGCTCAACCGATCACCCGCGCCGACCACGCCAACGCAATATCGTGCCTCCAGCCCAAACTGACAGCGCAGCGCGCACGTCCTGCAAGACCACGTCAAAGCGGTAGCGCATAGAATAAGCAGCTTCAGACGATGCAGCCCCAGACGACACCGCCCGAGCACGCCTCAAGCGGCCGTAGGCTGCAAGCGCGTTATCGGCCGAGGGCACGAACCAAAATAAGGAGCAGGCAAGCACAAGGAGCGGGCAAGCACAAATAGCGGACAAGCATAAGGCACTGGTTCAAGTTGCCAGCACTAAAAACAGTGCAGCCTGCTCAAGGAAAGCTCAAGCAGGCTGCACCAGAAAGGAAAACGAGGTAGCGTGCTCTTATGACTTCGAGACTACGACCATAGCTGGGCGAACCACACGGCCATTTAAGGTGAAGCCCTTTTGCATCGTACTGCTAACGTGGCCATTTGGGACGTTGGGATCAGGGAACATCGAGATGGCCTGATGGAAATTAGGATCAAATGGCTTGCCGGTTGGGTCGATCACCTCAACGCCGAAGTTGGACATCTCCTTTAAGAACAGATCTAAGGTCTGCTTAACACCATCATAGGTGCCCTTAGTGGCCTCATTGTTAGGATCTGAGAACTTCATGGCCTGCTCTAAGGCGTCGTAGATTGGCAGTAAGGAGCGAACAAAGCGCTCGAGGGCGAACTTACGCTCGCGGTCGATTTCTTGCTCGGTGCGCTTTCTGATGTTCTCAACCTCAGCGACGGCGCGCAGCATCTTGTCATGCTCAGCAGCGTAGGACTTCTTGATAATCTCCATCTGGCCGCGCAGCTGGCTTAACTCCGCCTCTAATTCCTCGGTGTCGACCTCTTCGTCTAAGTCGATATCATCGTCGACATCGGGCTCATCCTCTTGGAGGCTCTGGCCTTGCTGCTGATACTGCTCCTTGAGCTCAGCAAAGTTAGGATCGGAGCTATTAGCGACATTCTTATCGCCGTCCTGAGGATTGCCATTGGCATTAAAGGCAGCCTTAGACTCTGAGCCATAGCTTTGGGTCTGAGTATAAGCGGCGGTAGCAGCGGCTGCGTGTGGATCACGTACGCTCTGAGCAGCAGGAGCTGCTGAGGCAGCATCCTGAGCTGGAGCCTGAGCCTCCTCGTTAACAGGATTTTGTGCATAGGCACCGGCCATACGAGCTGCATAATCGGCATCGTATTTGGCTTGTCCTGCTTGAGCATCGTTGCCTTTTACCCCAGCCTGTGCCTCTAAAGTATTGACAGCATCTTGGAGTTTCTGGTCATTACCAAAATTTTGTTGCATCTAACTTTCCTGCTACGAACAAATCTAACCCGTACACGATAGCATAACAGCGCTGCGTGTCCAAAGCATGGACGCGGCACAGCACACTCGATCTCAGGCTAAATGGGGGCGGACTCACGCTATTTCAAGGCCAAGCGCAAAATCAAAGATAGCGCTAAGCAAAGTTTGGTAGAATTGACAGGCCCCAAGTGGCTAGTGAGCCTGGCGGGGTATAACGTTGATATTCAGGAAAGGTTAGTAACCATGCAATTGCGCAAATTACTGATGGTAGGTGCTTTATTCACCGCAGTTGCCACCATCTCATCAGGCTGTGCCTATCGTACTGATTTGGCCCAGGGCAACTTTGTCGAACAAGATGCGGTGGACCAACTGCGCCAAGGCATGAGCGCGGCCCAAGTACAGTACATCTTAGGTACGCCAATGCTGACCGATCCTTTTGACAACAGCCGCTGGTACTACGTGCACTATCTGCGTCAGGGCTGGGACGATCCTGAGATCAAGAATTTAGTAGTGGTGTTTGAAGGCCGCACCTTATCTGACATCGAAGGTGACTTTGAGAAGCCAGCCAATTTCTACGACGGCACTCAGAACATCCAAAAGATCAACTTTGGCCAGCAGTAAGGACTAAAACGCCTTAATGCCGCCGCACGGCCTGACCCGACGTAAGTTAGGTCAGGCCGTGGTCATTTTGGGCCCCTGCCACTGAGCAAGCGCCGAAGCAAGCTGTCCGCAAGCTGCCAGCAAACCCAGAGCGAACCTGCCCGAGCTCAGAACCCAAGCGCCCAGCAAACTGCAAGCACCGAGCAAGCTGTAAGCCCCCTGGCCCTGGGCCCTAACCATGCAAGAGCTCATATCCCATCTTGTTACGTGGAGTTGTTATGACTTTAAACCTACGCCCGCTGACGCTGGCCCTAGCCGTGGCCTCCCTCGTGCTCTCAGGCTGCTCCATTGAGCAAGAAGATCAACAAGAAGCCAAGGTCGCGGTTGATCGCGTCAGCGGCGCGCAATTGCTGGCGCAAGCTACCAACGACTATGAGCGCTTCTTAGCCAACTGCCGCATCTGCATTGAAGGCAATCTCACTAACCCCCAAATTGACGAGCTCGTCGCCACCTACTTAAGCAGCTACACCGGACGGCTTGATTGGGGCCCAGATGCCTTTATCTACCAGCGCATGGAGCCGACCAACGCCTTTGAGAAGTGCGCGCAAAAGGCCATGATTATGGGCAATCGCAAGCCTTTTGAGAACATGATTGTGCGCCAAGGACGCATCGCCCGCACCGCGCGCTTCTTCTACGCGAACAATGAACCAGCCGAAGGCGCCTTTTGGCTCAGGCGCTTGGTCAATGTCAAAGGCGAGCGCGATGGCCTAGAGGTCGCAGGCCGCGTCTTTATTCAGGATCTGCGTACTATCCCGACGGGCGTCAGACTCTTAGAGCAATCAGCGCGTATGGGCAATCACAACGCGCGCCAAATGCTCTTAGGCTTAATGAACCCAGGCTCAAGCTACTATCAACAGATCACTGCCAACACCTACGTCGACGATGACGAAAACAACCAAGACAGCGCTGACCTAGATGACAGTAAAGCCGACAAAAAGGCCGGTAAAAAGGCGGTAGCCAAGGCTGCCAAGCGTGCTGCTAACCAGCAGTCAGCGGAAACACAAACAGCTGCCCCACAGACCGCAGCCAATGCCAGCCAAGAAGAGCAAAACGCCGCCCACCTCAGACGTCTCTCGGGCAAGGAAGGGCTCGCAAGTAACCCGCAACTGCGCAATCGTCAGGCCCATCAAGCGCGTTTAGCTGAAATGGAGGCCCGCACTGAGCAAATGCGCCAGGCGGCAATGGAACGTATCAAGAAGCTCGAAGCCGAAAAATAAGCGCTTTTACACTAACTTTACCCAGTTTTAACGCAGAGCTAACTTACGCCTAGTAGACTAATTTAATTTGCGCTATTTCGTGTCAACAAATAGCGCACAACTTGAGGTCATATAAGTGCGCAACTCGGTCAGTTCTGTTCACCAATGCCCCAAAGCATTATGCTAAGCTTGAGGGCGTGCTACAGTGGGACAATTACCGCCCAAAGGCAGAGTAATTGCCGCCCCAAGAACGCGACCTAAAGCCGCAAGATGAGGGCTGCGCGGTGAGTACCTAAGGACAACCTCAAGGGCTCAGCGTACGCCTCAATGTTTTTGCTGTTACGAGGATCAAAGTCAGGTCATGGCAGAAGTAGAAAAAGTAGATTTGGTGCCTAAGGAGATCAGCTGGTTATCGTTTAACGGTCGCGTGCTCCAAGAGGCCGCCGATAAGTCGGTACCACTGATCGAGAAGATTCGTTTTATGGGTATTTACTCCAATAACCAAGACGAATTCTTCAAGGTTCGTGTCGCTGACTTAAAGCGTCAGATCATCATCAATAAGGCCAATGGCGATGGCGCCTTAGAGGTCAAGCTGTTAAAGGAAGTCCAAAATACCGTCAGCGAGTATCAGGGCGTCTTAAACCAGATTTACCGTGATCTGATCAAGGAACTGGCCGACAACAAGATCTACCTGCGCGACGAGACTGAGATCACCGAAGAGCAAAAGGCTTGGGTGCGCAACTACTTCAATCGGCACGTGCTCCAGCACATCAACCCGATTATTATCGCGGACAATATCCACTTAGACCAGTTCTTAAAGGATCAGTACACCTACCTTTTGGTACGCATGACCGGCAAGAACGAGGTCAACTACGCCTTAATCGAGATTCCATCGGACGTACTGCCACGCTTTATCTCGATGCCAACCCAGGAAGGCGAGACCACCTTGATGTTCTTAGACAATGTGATCCGCATTGGCTTAGATGACATCTTCAAGAGCTTCTTTGACTACGACACCATTGAAGCCTACTCGATCAAGATGAACCGCGATGCCGAGTACGACCTGCAAGGCAACGTCGATATGTCCGTGCTCGAGAATATGTCCAACTCCTTAAAGCAGCGCTTAAACGCCAAGCCAGTCCGCTTTGCCTATGACCGCGCGATGCCAAAGGAGATGGTCGAGTTTATGAGCAAGGAGCTCAAGCTCTCAGATATCGATTCGTGCATGCCGGGCAATCGCTACCACAACTTCAAGGACTTCTTGAGCTTCCCAAGCATCCGCTCGGACGAGTTTGAGAACCCACCATTACCAGCCATTGCTTCGACCGCTTTTGACCGCCACAAGAATGTCTTTGAGGCCATTAGCGCGGGCGATATCCTGCTGTACTACCCATACTACTCGTTTGACTACTTCACCGAGTTCTTACGTCAGGCCTCCTATGACCCTAAGGTCAGCTCGATCAAGATCAACATCTATCGTGTCGCCAAGAAGAGCCGCGTGATTGACTCCTTAATCGACGCCGCCAACAACGGCAAGCGCGTCACGGTTGTCGTCGAGCTCAAGGCCCGCTTTGATGAGGCCAACAATATTCGCTGGGCTTCGCACTTAACCGACGCTGGTGTTAAGGTGCTCTTTGGTCTGCCAACATTAAAGATTCACTCCAAGCTGTGCATCGTCTCGCGCCGCGAGAATGGCGAACATGTTCGTTATGCCCACATCGGCACTGGTAACTTCAATGAGAAGACCGCCAAGATCTACACCGACTTTGCGCTCTTCACCAAGGATCCGACCTTAACCCAAGAGGTCAATAATGTCTTTGAGTTCATTGAGTACCCATACACCCGCCCACGCTTTGACAAGCTCTTAGTCTCGCCGCTAAACGCCCGTCAGCGCATCTACGCGATGATCGACCGTGAGATTGAGAATGCAGCCATGGGCCTGCCAGCCTACATCAACATCAAGGTCAACAACCTGGTAGATAAGGGCTTAGTTGAGCGCCTGTACAAGGCCTCGCAAGGTGGCGTTAAGATTCGTGCCATCATTCGTGGCATGTGCTCGCTGCGCCCAGGCATTCCAGGCCTGTCTGAGAACATCTACATCACTTCGATTGTGGATCGCTTCTTAGAGCACCCACGCGTGATGGTGTTCTGCAACAACAACCAAGAGGAGCTCTACATCTCCTCGGCTGACTGGATGACCCGCAACCTCGACTACCGCATTGAGGTTGGCACCCCAGTCTTAGATCCAGTACTGCGCGATCGCATCCGCACTATCTTCAAGCTTCAGGACTCGGACAATCAGAAGGCCCGCATCATCGACGCCGACCAAAAGAACGAGTACGTACCTCATCTCGAGGGTGCCCCGAAGATCCGTTCGCAGATTGAGATCCACCGCTATCTCCAGGCAGTTGAGGCTAAGTTAGACGAGGCCGCCCAAGCCGCCGAGCTCGAGGAAGCCGCCCGCAAGGCTCAAGAGGCCGCCGAGGCCAAGGACAAGAAGTCCAAGGATAAGGACTCCAAGGACAAAAAGAAGAAGTAGTCCGCGCTCCTCATCCTAACCTCTAGGCAAAACGCCCCGCAATGCCGCGCCCAGCGCGCATTGTGGGGCGTTTTGTTTGAGCCAACAGCAACCAAAGGCAGAAGCATGACGGAGCGCATATTTGGCACCAGAGCTAACGAATTAAGTAAAATCCCTTATTTTCGCGGTTTTACCACATGCATCCATGGGTTGGAGGTTATGCTTTAGTGGGTCGTACACCGCCATGACGCGTCAAGATTGGCTTGTAATGGCCATTTCTAGAAAATCGATTCTCGTGGTGCCAAATGTGCGACGGGGCTTAGCTTTGCAGTCTTAAGGACGTACTACCAATACATCCTAATAAAACTAAATAACATAACCGCAAAACCAACCACTAAACCTATATTTATAAAAACATCCAGATCCATAAAGCTTTCTCCACCAAATCTGGCAATCAACTACGTATGTTTCCATATTCATCCAGCGCAGTTGGAGTGCAAGCATTAAACCGCATGTTTATGCGATTTGAGCTAATAAGCCATCAATGTCTTAAGAGCAAGCTTGCGTTGGGCTTAAACCAATTTACTAAGAGTTATTACCGGCTCATTAGATTTACGTTAAACTCACAGCCTTGATCTAAATTAGGATTATCTTAATTTATTTTTCTTCTTAAAGATAGGGCCATTTGCCATGTAGTAAAGACCATACAATATACGTAAATTTCTCTAGAATTGGTACAACGCACCGATCATACGTTTCATAAAATTTTAAAAATTCTAGCAACTTTTGCCTTGCGACAAGGATATAACCATCAATAAATCTGCTTCATATATTAAATTTTCTCGGTGTACCATAGGTACACAGATTAATCAGACATTTCTCAACTTAAAATGCCAGTTATTTTCAACGTCAATGGTTAATCTTAAGGCAAATGTTGCTAGAATTTTTAAAATTTTATGAAACGTATGTTCGGTACATCGTACCGATTCTGGCGAAATTCACGAATATAGTACCAATACCACAGCAAACAGTGATGCCAATAACAATCTCCACTTTTATTATCCTTTACTAAACTACCAGTACATTCTAACAAAACTAAGCACTATAATAGCAAAACCAACAACTAAACCGATATTGATAAAGGTATCAAGGTCCATAAAGATTTCTCCATCGAATCTGGCATCTGGCCTGCTATGGCATTTATGCTTGAGCTTTCAAGATTTAGGCGCATCTGTGCCTAAATTTGTATTTTCATTCAAATTACTCTATTTTCTCCCATTACCGCATATCTGTGCTGAAACTTTGTGAGCTGTGTCTGCAATCAGATCAAATACCTGATCTGGACGTTCTACGGCCCAGATCAGGCGGTGGTTCAGCGGAGATTATCAGGAGGTTCAGCTGAGATCCTGAATCTTTCGGACCGCATAAGGCTTAGCGTACCTGATATAGGCATCGCTGACGAAAATGGTATCGGCAGCCTGCGGCTCGGCCCACATTGCCGGATAGACCACAAGCTTTTTGGCGGTGCCACCACGTCCGATTACCTTGATTGCGCCGTCCGTGACAATCTCACAGCCGTACTGACTGAGAATGTGCTTCAATGGCTCAATAATGTTCCACTGCTGCTCCGCTGTGAGCGGCTCAGCCTTTTTTCCGTCACCCCCCCACTCCAGCAGTTGCAGTGCCGCAAAGCGGTCGAGCATGCCGTGTACGTACTGGTTGCGGTAGTGCTTAAGACATTTGGAGCAGGCCGATCCACAATCGCATGAGCTCAACAGCTCCCTCATGTCAGTAAGCAGCTCATCAATCGCATCCGCGACACTGACGGCATAGCCGGCGCCGCTCGACAGATTGTCATAAAGATAGATGTCGACGTAAGAGGCTTGCGCACCAGTTCTGAGACGGTAACCGGTTACCAACTCAGTGAACTCAACATCAAGCTTTTTACTGGCGGTGAGACGAAAAGCCTCGGCCAGTGACTGTGCCGCACGGTTCAGCCATGGGTTGTCCTTTCTGCGGTCATCAATTTGCTTGCCGTCAATGGTGAACTCGAGCACCAGCATGTCCGTGATGAAGTCATAGCCAAGGTTAACATTGAAACACTCGTTGTGACTGCATTTGTTACTTCTGAGTAAGTTCGACCTATAAGGCCTTTTGATGCCTTTGAGTACGGCAGGATTATCACCAGGCATGGCGGCACCACAATCTTTGCAGACCATGAAGCCCTTGTTACTTGCGCCCTTATTCATCATGATAATGCGCTGGTTGGTGCGCGCGGCTATCCGAATATTTTTACAGCCCGGCGCCAGCTTCATTTCTTCGGCTTCAGGCAGAGTCGAATACAGCGGCTGCTGCACCGCCGTGTACTCTTCCTCGAGCTGAGCCTCCGGAATTGATTCGGCATTTCGCGGCGCAAAGCCCCATGGGCGCATCATATCGAGCGTCTGTTCCAGTGTTCCGTTGCCACAGAAAGGACAACGCCTGATCTGCTCTTCTTTAAGACCAAACCAGCCACACTCGGGACAAGTAAGAATCTCCTTGACATAATTTGGATCGTCAGTGTAAGTACGGGCCGGACTTAGCAACGTACCCCGACGTTGTTCACTACCCGGATAGAAGAAGCCGCCGATCTGGTAAGTCTGCTTGTCCACGACAATGGCCCGGCCCGGCGCATATTCACCAATGGCGATATCGAGACCACGGTCAACCTCGTAGTTGATTTTGCCTTGATTATCTTGGATGTAGGTGCTGACAACATTCTTCGGGAAAGAATAGGTCGGGATGATGCCTTCTTCATAGAGCGCATCGAGGAGCGCCTTGGCCTTCCTTCTGCCATATTTGGATTCTGCTTCGCTCTCTTCAACTCCAAAGAGCTCCGGATGTTGCTGGCATTTTTGCTTCAGTGCGGCCAAGGATTTTTTAAGTTCGTCCTTAAACGCGGCCTCGTCAAAAGATACCCCGGTCGGCAGGAGCAAGCTGTCCTTAGTAACATCATAAACAGCCAGCCAGCTCTCAAAAGCGTCAAGGTAAGTGTTAAGAAAGTCCGACGCTGCCAGCGTATCCAAGCTCGTCTGTTTTTGTGCCAGAAACTCCTGGAGAATCACCATCGCCAGATGGCGCTGCAGCAGCTTCTCACTTCTGGTATCAATCCACGGCCGCCGAGGGTCACCACGGAGCATAGGAATTGGGTTGTTGAAGTACAGGGTGTCATGCGGACCGTCTTCGCAGAAAGTAATAATAGTGGACAGAATGGAACCGCGTCGACCGGCACGACCGGCACGCTGTTGGTAATTTTCACGCATCGGCGGAATATTGCGCAAACCGACCGCGACCAGCGAGCCAATATCAATACCAACCTCCATCGTAGTGGTACTACTTAAGATATCAACCGGCGTTTCTCCCTCCGGAACCAAGTCTTGGAAGCGCAGTTCATACTCCTCAGTTTTGCTCCAGAGGTCATCACGTTGATCTTTGTGCGAAAGCTGAGCGGTGTGCTCTTCAGTGTCGATCACATGAATCGGCGCGCCGTGCAGCGCCTCATCAATCGGCCGCCGCCAGAAACTGAGAGCATCGTATTCGTCCAGCTGCATTGCATGGATATGCTCAGAGCCGCAGCTTGGGCATCTGCCCTTCAGCGTAAACGGAGTAAGTTCCGAGCACTGCTCACACTTGTACCACACATGCTCGGCATCAAAGCGTGGTTTCACCCGCGTAATGTCAACGTACAACTTCCCGCTGTCAGAGCGATTAGTTTCAAGGAATCTATCCTTTAACACCCGTTTCCACACCTGCTCGGTCTCGTTGTCTCCGCGCCATCCCATAATTTCACGGATAGTTTTAGAGAAGCCCCAATTCTGATCAAGGCCATAGCCACCATAGTTAGGACGGACTTTCTTTCTGACATCATCGGTGATGGTATGACCGATCGCGGTAGCTACATCACAGATAGACAGCATCCAGGCATTGAAAAGTTCAATAAATTCAGCCTCAGTAACCGACACACCATTATCAGCAAGCTCATCGAGCGCATAACAAAGCGGCTGCCAAGTAGGCTCAATCCAGCTGGTTGCCGAGTCATACAGGGTGTTATAGCCCCCGGCAAACAGCCTTAACAGATACTCTTGCATCTGCACCGGAGCATTTGCCAAAAACAAAGACGGAACGAACTCTCTACCGTGCCGGGCACATAAATTGAGTAAATTCAAGACTTGGCGACAGTCGTCAGCAAAGTCCTTGCGCTCCTCACCATGAAAAATCTGGACATGACGCTGCACAGCGGCAAGACAGAACCAGCCATACAAACAATCCATTGACTGTTCCTCGGACTGCTGCGTCGCTTGCTCATCCATCATTTTGATGGCAAGAGCAAAGAGCTGTCGGGCCGCTGCGATATCCGAGGCCTCAGACATATCGCGCGCCAGTTTTGCCGCCCGCTGACGGCTATCTGAAAAGAGCAGGACCTTACGTCCGGCATTAGGGAAGCGGTCCGGATCTTTATCCTTACCCGGCACCGCTGGCTGGAGCTGGAACTGCGCTTTGATCAGATTGAAAAAGGATAGATTGCCTCGGGTGTTGAACGAGGTGAGCTGAGTGGCCGAAAGCTGATGCCAGCAATGCGGACAGGTGGTGAAGGTGAGAATCTGCGGCCGACCTTTAGCGGAGTAGTCACACCAGTATAGCTTTCTAATCCCAGGCTTTCCGGCCAAGGAGTCGTCGGTGAAGTTGATAAAGCCACTTGTGACATCAAGGTAGCATGGTTTGACTGAGTTTTTACCCTGTTTAGCCGGGAGCACAAAATCATCGGTCGGAATGAACAGATGGATTTCCTTCATCCGCTGATCCATCAGCTGACCAGGATAACGCCACAGATAAACGGCATCTTCCTGAAAGCCCTGTCCCGCCGCAGTTTCCAACACATAGCCCTTAAAGAACAATGCGCCACAACGGCGGTCGTTATAAAGCTCATAGACCACGCTGCCACAGTGGGGACAGACCAGATGACCATCCGAGAGAAAGATTTCGCCCAGAGTGAGGCCACCGGCACTATGAGCATGAGGACAGTCCGCATTGGCACAGGCATAGACCCCAGAAATGCCCCGGAAGAGCATATGCATACGGGCCGGAAAGAGCACCGAGCCCTTGGCATTGCGCGCTAGCGGAGCAATCGCTAGCAGGACACTAACCGCTTTGAGTGCCTCTTCTTGACCAAGCTTTGGGAAAATCGCAGCAGCAAGCTCGCCTAGGGATACCGCATTGCCTCGGCATAGCCTGATCAGCTCATTGAACGGCCGGTACTGGGCCAGATGGTCGTACATCCAGTGGTACAGCCCATCCAAAGAGGAAATAGTAGAGTCAAACCCAGACACCTGGCTCCAGAATGCTAGCAGCGCCGGAAGTTTAACTTCATCGCGGTCTTCAAAGCGGCCGGGATCTGAGCTCAGAAGCAGAGCGGCCGGAATATCGTATCGCAGCTGCCCGTCAATGACCTCTCTTTCTCCGGTCAAATAGTGGAAAGATTGGGCCGTACCTGAAGCCATATCGCAAGCCGTAAGCTCAGTGGCAAACTTCTTTACGGCATCTTTGTCCTGCGGGCTGTTGTTAGGCATACTGGCTGTGGTGAGAATGAACTGCACCCGGTCACGACCAATACCAAGCTTATGGAAGAGCCGACGGATCAGCAAGGCTACCTCACCACCTGATGAACCACGGTACATGTGAGCTTCATCGATGACAAATAGCAGTTTGTTGGCAGGGTCAGACGCCAGCCAGGCACGGGTATCGTTCCAGATCTTTTGCTCGGTCGGGCGCAGCAGCATGTATTCCAGCATCGAATAGTTAGTGATGAGAATATCTGGGCAGAACTGCTGCATCTCAAAGCGGGTAATCAGTTCGGCATCTTCATCGTCTGGAAGATGCTGACTCTCGAGCAGCTCCTGAAGAAAGCGGCTCATCTCGGCCTTGGCCGGAATCTTTCCCTCTTGGAGCAGACGGTTAAAAAAATCCTTTTCTGCATCGCTGCGTGGAAAAGATATGCTCTTGAGGGTCTTGGCCAGCCTTTTGTCTTGAGGCTCAGAAGGCTGAGGTCCAGGGTATGGCGTTCTACCGGTGTACATTCCAAACTGCGGGCGACGCACTTGAGCACCGCAAGTATCGCGAAAGATCCGAACAAATTTCCTGGCTGGATCTCCGATCATCTTTCTTAAGCGACTGATCTGATCTGAAACTAAGGCGTTCATAGGGTACATGATAATAGTGCGAACACCACGTTGAGCCCACGAATCCTTTGAGTTTCTTGCCTCCGTCGCCATCTTGGCCAGAAGCGGCCACATAAAGCACTCGGTTTTACCCGAGCCAGTTCCTGTCGCCACAAACAGGTCTTCACCACACACCGCCGCCTCCAGCGCCGCAATCTGGTGGGCAAAAGGCGAAGTGAAGACTCCCGTACCCGCCTGGGCCAGCTGTAGGAAGTAAGCTTTCATCCAATCTTCAAGGGCTGCCTTCTCTATGCCATTTGGTACGGTCACATAGGAGGGCGAGGACTCAATGAATGGTTTCTGGTACAGCAAGCCTTCATCGTCAATATGCTGGTTCAGTGCCGCAAGCAACAGCGGGGACTTACCAAAGTACTGGGATTTAATGTAGTCTTCAAGTCCCGTTCTCAGCTGCTTGTGAACCGAATTGGCTCCGGTGGCTTTAGTGCTCCCAGTTGCTCGCTCAGACATCAGAACCTCCCCTCTTGAAAGATATACCCTGCTTGAGACAAAAGGCTTTTAATGGCAATAAATACTTCTGTGGACAGCTTGCGCTTGAAATCACACGGCAGCTCGTTACACGTTTCTGGCCAACTATAGCACTTAAGAAAGTTAAGCTCACGCGGTGGCAACAGGTAACCAAGACGAATATGAATCAGTGGGCCGTCCTCACAGTACGTAATCGGTGGTAATGTGCCCCGGTCTGCAAGACAGGCACAGGCCAAAGTTCTGTAGTTAGAATTTTCCACCTGCCACTGCGGCAGCTGGCTGACCTCAAGCACCTTATCTCGGTACCGGTACAGATAATACAGTTGCGCCCCAGGATTACCACTACGCAGCATGGCAGCGCTACCAGATTGATCCGGCTTTGGCCCCCAGTACCCACCGGAAAATGGCGGCTTTAAGCGCAGGTACTCCGTATCAGATGAGGTCTCAAAATAATATTCCGGAGCGCGCCATGCGGCAGCAGCCACTATTCTGTGCCACAGCTCTTGCAGTGGCTCCTGTTCTAGCCCTAACATCGTTGCAGCAGCATTGGTATCTGGATTAGCTTCACCATCATGCCCGGCAGCTAACGCATAAAAGCCAAGGCCGGACACCCGCGAGATATCATCCAGCGCAATGCCTCTCTGGAAGAGAATGTCACAGCACGGTGCCTCACGCCGTGCAGCCGGAGCCATTCTATAAGGACGATGATAAACAACGCCCGTAGCGGTGAACTGCTGTTCAATTTCATCAGCCAGCGCTTGAGCGTCAGCTGGCAAGCTCGCCGCAAGTTCGGGGTACAAGGCTTGATAAACAGCAAGGATCCTGCTGACTCTTCTTTTCAGGTGCACAATCGAGACAGTTTGCAGATGCCTGCCCTCGTCCGAGGAGGGTTCTGCTGACTCGTCCCAGAGGCTGGCATAGGCCATCATCCCACAGATGCTGTAAATAAGCCGGGCTTTCCACTCACTATCAGCCTCTCGGTCACCTTTAAGAAGGTGATACTGCTGCGCCACCTGCATGAGCAGTTCGCCATTTCTGCTCATCAAAGCTCTCCCAGCACAAACTTAAGGTCATCTTTGAGATTTTTAGAAATGACAATGCCTCTCTGTGGGTCAGCCATTTTCTCCGCAAGCTTATTCACAGCCATTGAGGCATAGGCAATTGGGAGCAAGCAGAACATGAAATCATCGTCCGCTGTAGCATTAGGACAAATCTTGTGCATCGTAGCTGCAAGGCACTCGATCCTGTTCTTAACCAGCAGGCTTGGCGCAAGTTCAGAGAGGACAGGTAGCTCCCGCTTTGGTGCCTGATATGTTTTGATCTCTTCTTTTAACTCTTCAGCCAGATATCCACCCAAGTATTGACCATTTGCCGGTTGATCTACCAGAAGCTCCGTGAACAGCGGCAGCATAAAGCCATACAGGCTCCCCGGTTCAACCTGAATGTCTGCGGCATACGGATGGGTCGCGACATAGAAGATGTCTTTTCGAGCCAGAATCTCCGGCAGTCGATTTATCCAACCACTGGCGAGGAGGTTATTGATAAGCACGATGCTTTCGCCTGCGGCACCGATTTTCTCAATCGCCTGACGGTCGTAGCTGCCCTCACAACAGAGCACTCCATGCTTATGAGCACATAAAGTTGCGCTGAAGGCCTCGATGATATCAATGGCATTAGGCCCTACCAGTAACAACGGTTGCTTTTTAATATAGGCTGCGCAGAGAAATGCCGCGAGACCTTGACCGTATTTTTGGGCCACCCCCGCATCTCCCAGTCCGAGCTCAGTTGCCATGATGACATCTTCCCAAAAGAGATGCTCTTCAAGCTCGTTGCGGTTATCACTTTCAGGACATACGCGATAAGTCTCAGACGAGGAAACCGGAAGGCCTTGCACCGCTGCACCTCTGGCTGGCATCTGTGGCATTGACTGAACGGCAGGCATACCAGCGAAAGCCATTTCGGCAATGAAATCCGCCGCATTCTCACGAGCTTTCTGGATCCTGGCAGCAACCGCCTGTTCGACCTCAGCAGCTAAATTTTCCTTTTTGACGATGGAGTCAGTCAGGCGCGCTTCTTCAGCTTTAGCCTTTTCCAGCGCATCCTGCGCATTACGTAAGTCTCCAGCTGCTGATTCTTGCTCAGCACGCAGTGACTCAAGCTGTCCTTTGGCATCACTCAACAGCTTTGCATTTTCCGCTTCCCAGTCCTGGCGAACCAGATTCTTCGCTTTTTCGCGAACGCTCGCATTTGCTGCAACCGCCGAGCGGACAATTTCATCGCCCAAACTGTCGCCATCTACATATTTATCGACTGTGCGCAGAAACTCATCGAGCAGTTCTTTAGCCGCAGCAAGGGAACAGTGACATGCAGCTACTATCTTTTGTGTTATATCATCAACCGGAATTGCCTCGACAAACTCTTTGAATGCCCGATGTTGAGCATGAGTTATATTTCTTGTTTTATACACACCCCAGGAAAGTGATGACAAAACAATATCTTTAACAGTTTCAAGCTGACTTTTCAGATAACAAAGTCTGTTGGGAATACCGGCAAATGCTTTACGATAGAAGGAGATATTGCCCAAACGCAGAACATCATCTCCGGCAAATTCATAAACAGGAAGCACAGTGCAATCTGCGGAAATAGTAGTTTTACCATTAGCAGTATGCAATTTCTTAACTTCACAGAGAATGCCGGTATATCGACCTCCGGAGGCACAAGTAGTAAACATTACTTTTCCGCTATGTGGCACAAATTCAATACCATTTTTCAGGAGTTCTGCAAGCTCATCAATGGTAGTTACATCCGCCACTGTAACAACTTCAATAGCAGCTATATCTTTATTATAAGATGATTTTATAAAATCCTTTTCCGGATCATTCGCCTTCGGGATAGCAGACCAATTCCAGATGCCATAAAAGCCAACATCAGAAGGTCCGTCATTACAGAACAATCTATCTCTATTTTTGAAATATGGTGAAATACTTCTATCTCTCAGAAAAGTGTTATAACGACCATTATCCAAATCGGCATATCGTCTGAGTTCCTTCGGGTTATGCTGGTCGTTAAGATTAGAGATAGTGCATAAAGAAATGATTTCATCAGGACCATCAGCAGATAGGGCAGCAGTGTTTGTGTCATCAAATTGTGTCAGATAATCAGCATCAGCACCGGAACCAGCGTCAGCAATGGTGACAGTATTTACAGCAATGGTAGCAGCTGCGGCAGCGGTCTCCAATTCTGCAATTTTGGCCTGTGCTGCAGTAAGCTTAGAATCTAATGAGGCTTTACTCTTCTCTATTTCCCGAACTTTCTCCTCGCTGGCTGCTTTGCTGCTACGGATCACCTCAATCATCGCATCAACCTGTTCGGTCAGACTGTGATTCTGCTCTGTCAGGCTGCGATTTTTCTGTTCAGCAGCTTCAACCTGTTTGGTCAGATTGAGGTTCTGATCAGTCAAACTGCGATTTTTCTGTTCAGTTGCCTCAACCTGATCGAACGTTTCATTCAAAAGATGAGATAGGTTATTCATTTCAGCATAAATAGCAGCGCGGGTATCATTATCCAGAACATTATCCGTCAGCTTGAAGTACAGCTCAATATTCATAAAAAATTCACTATTAATCAGAGCTGTTGCTAAAGCAGTGTTATGAGATGCTCCATTTTCTTCAAGATGTGAGATTTCTTTATGAATCTGCTTAATGCGATCATCAACCACATTGTTAAAACTCAGTAAAATACGAGCATCATCTATATTATCTAAAGCAATTAATAATGCTTTATTTTCTGTTATCTTTGTTGCTCTAAAACCCTTTTTTATCGAATTAAATACCGACGAGTTACGTATAAAGAATTGTTTGCAATCTTTACCAGAGAGTAACATTACAAATAATGTTACCTTTTCTTCTTTATTAAGACGTCCAATATAGTTCATAAATCGCTCCTAATCTCTTATTTCTGCATATTTATATATTTATATTTCGATAGAACTGTTGCAATTTTCGGTAGGACTGCTCATTGATGGAACCATCCCGAATACATAAGCGCAGCCACTGGCACAGCTGCGGATACCGGCCTCGAGCCGCTAAAGCGGCTGCAATGTTGCGCAGCGCATGAGGGGATGGGATTGAGGCTCCGGAAGTACGAGTGATGTACTTTAAGATTTCTGACTCATTATCTGCGATGACAGATTGCTGTTTCTTGAAATGGATATACCAGACCTCATCCAGACCGATGAGCGCCTGTACCTTAACACCAAAAGACAGACTATCCAGCTCCAGCATTTGGTCGGCATGGATTTTTCGCCTGCCTGTAACACGATTGCCATAAGAGATGATGAGTTCGCCGTCAAAAGCGGATGTGAATCGCAGGACTCCTTTGCGCGGCAGCGTATCGGTTTCACCGGGTGGAACCTCTGATTGGGACAGATCCTGCACTGAGATTTCTGGAATTGCGACCACCTTAGCAAGAGGCTCTTTCCAGAAATAGGTGTATTGCAACGGTTGAGTACGGCCTGCCGATATCAGCTGCTGCCTGCCTTGGCAGCTGATTTCATAGAGCTTGGACTGCTCTGACTTACTAGACCTTAGCGGGCGTACCTTGGTCTGGGGAAAAGTATTGACTGCTAACACATTACCTGCAACAAACATAAACATGTTGTTCTGGTTGTGTTTTATCAGGAACTCGCCTGCCACATACAAAGGCCACACAGGTTGTAACGAAATCGGATGATCTGTTAGGCGGCAGTGAAAATTAAGAAAAAACCTAGCTGCTTCTTCACACAACGAAGAGGCGCAAACTTCGTACAGAATCCAGCTGCCCCAACCAGCTCTCTTCTGCGCAATCTCCTGTAAGCGTATGCTGCTGCTCGAGCTTGAGCACAGACCGGCCTTATCAGGTCGGTTTAACACGAGCAGGTAATACTCTTTGTTAATCTCAACATCAGCATCATAGGTGAGTTTACGGCCTGTTTCCTTGTCAAACAAGGTACCCTCAGGATTAATGCCGCTGATTTCTTCCGGCCAGAATTTGCGCAATGTATCGTGCTGTGTATCACTCAGGTTGCTAAAACCGAGAATGTATTTTTCACTAGGCAAAGAACCGAGCGTCAGATAGGTAATACCTTCGCTGTTCAGCCGCTCTTTGGTGAACACCCAGCTGGGTTCCGGCGCGCCCGCAGGTTTAAGCTCGATGCGAAAATCGGCGCCCAATGTACTGATGGGAGCCCTAATCAGACCAAGCTCAAATCTAAATGAAGCAGATGAAGGCTCATGAGCAGCCCCCGCAGTTACCACAATGCGAATAGGCAGCTTATGTTTCTGCGGCTCATACGAGACCGAATAATTTGGCCCGAAAGTACGCTCAGGGCAATCTTTGTCTTTTTCAGCGGCGCTGTGTCTGAAATGACGTGTTCGGATCTCACCATCAGTAAGAGTGACATACTGTCCGCACAGCTCGCACATGAATAGACCGCTATGCGCAGATACGGTTCCACCGGCATGCAGTCGCGCAGCCTTTTTTGCTGTAATTCGCTTCCACCCGTGCTCTGACCACATGCAGACATGTGTCAGTGTCAGTGAAGCCATCTACGAGCCCTCTCTCCTATTCCCATAAGTTCTGACCTAATACCGGCTCACCGTAATTTAGTTAGGGATAGTCAGTTAAAGCCCGTATGTACAGGCAGCCGTTTTGCTACATCCCACACTAAAATTGTGGAAAGCAGATCACCATCCTAACCTTAGGCAAAACGCCCCACAATGCTGCGCGCTCAGCGCGCGCATTGTGGGGCGTTTTGTTTGAGCCGACAACAACCAAATGCAAAAGGAAGGGATGCATTCGGCTTAGAAGCAAAGCGCAATCTTGATTCCAAATTACCCTAGTCAGCTATTACACAATTAATAGCTAAAACATAGCTTCTATATTAGTGGTACATCCAGATAAAGCTGAATACAACCACCAGAAAAGCAATTACAATAGTTACTCCTACATAAGCTTCCACCGCTATCTCCTCCAAAGCTATTGATTAGACAAAGGAATTGAACTACTTCTAATTACATCTATTTCTGCCTTTATTTTTTCAGTTTCAGCTTTTACACGTTCAGTATTAGCTTTATTATATGCAATAATAGTCTGTTGAAGTTCATTTTGAGTGGCCATCATCTTGGCACGTTCATTATGTCTGATTTTACAAATTTTATTACTAACAAATAATATGATTATCAGGCTTAATATAAGAACCGAATAAACCACTTTATGCTTAACAGGATCGGAATCTTCCTCTTCAGTAAAAAGGTAAATAACAGCACCTAATATAATTAATGCCAGAATCCGGCAGAGAATCTCTAATTCTCTGGCTTGGCTATTATCAGGGTAATTACCCAAAATAGCTTCAGCAATTTTGTCAAACATAACGACCACCTGCACAAGCTACCTCTCATCTTAGCATCAAATTAGCTTGAGCATAAGACAAAAGCAGCAAAACTGTGACTTAACAAAAAGACCAACTAATGACACGGGAGCTAAGAGCGCGCCGCATCCACTCCGACACTTGAGTTCACATTACTGGAACTACTAAATAACGATAACACACAACCATGGTAGACTACTACTAACACAAAGATCAAGCAAATTTCAAAAAAATTGCGTCGCTTTTCCAACATCCCCCGTAAAAATCACGGTTCTGTACTTATACTTTCCTGGCTGAGCGCTGTTTATATGGTGTACCTGCCTTAAACAATCTACTCTGCCCAGTTAATTGCTGTTGAACGTAAGACTTTGCTGCCCTTGATGGCGTTTTAGGCTAAGATGAGAGCGTTGTGTTCGATATCGTGAGGATTTCGTTGGTGGATAATCTCATCTTGATCGCTCTATTAGTAGTAGCCTTAGCTGCCGTGGTGTGCGCGGCCATTTTCAAAACCAAGAACAGCGGCTTACAACAAGAGCTGCTGCGCTTACAGCAAAGCTCAGAGGGCCAGAACCAAGAGCTGGTGCGCCTGCAACAAGACAATATGAGCTTAACCAGCCAAAATGCGGCTTTAAGTGCCGATAAAGCGCACTTTGACACCAGCCTGGCCGAGCGCGATCAAGCCATCAAGGCCCTGCATGAGCAGCTAGCGGCGAAGGAGACTCAGGTCCGCGCCCAGTGCCAAGAAGAAAACCAAAAGACCTTAGCAGAGGTGAAGGCCGCCCACCAAGATGCCGTCTCAAAGCTCGAGGCAAGCATTGCCACTCAAGTCACGGAGCTTGAAGCACTGCGCACTAAGCTACAAAGCACCACCAATGACTTAACTCAGGCCAAGAGCGAAAAAGAGGCAGTGCAAAAGCTGCGTGAAGCTGATCAAGAGCGCTATGACAAGGCATCCCAAGAGCTGGAACTGCGCCTTAACAACTTAGGGGAGCGCCTGCTCAAAGAACGCTCCGAGTCGCTGCAAAAGCTCAATTCGGAGCAGATGGGTACCATCATCAAGCCTCTAGCCTCTGAGCTTGAAACCTTCCGCAACCTCTTAACTGCGACCCAAAAGACTAACTCCGAGCAAGCAGGCCAATTACAAAATGAGCTCAAGCACCTCCATGCCGCCCAACAAAGCTTGGGCTTACAAGCCGATAAGTTAGCGGCCGCCCTGCTGCAAGGCAATAAGAGCCAAGGTATCTGGGGTGAACAGCAGTTAGAGCTGGTACTTGAGTCCGCTGGCTTAGTGCGCGATGTCACCTATTTGCGCGAGGTCGCAGTCAAGGATGATGAGCAAGGTAAGCGCGGCCGCGTTGATGCGCTCGTTAAGCTCCCTGGCCACCGTGGTATCGTCATCGATGCCAAGTGCTCACTGGCAGCCTACACCGAGTACGTCAACCTCGAACAATTGGCACTCAGTGTCGGCCTTGATGCCAGTGCCATGCTCTTTAATCTGGAAGCAAAAGCTGATGATGTCCCTGCGCTCGCGGCTCAAGACACTGCTCAAGACACTTCTCTAGACATTGCCAGCACGCCTAATGCGGAGCTGACTGACGCCGAGTCTAGCCCTAAGCTCACCGAACTTAAGGGCTCGATTACCTCTATCTCTCCATCTGACTTGCGTGCGCGCTTGAGCGACGCCTTAAAGCGTCATATTGAGTCGGTGGAGCATCATGTCGGCGAACTGGTGGATCGCAACTACCCTCAATATGAGCAGTACGGCAGCCCAGACTTGGTCTTCATGTTTGTACCGATTGACCATGCCTTAGGCCTGGCGCTACGTGCTAAGCCTGATCTTTATACCAAGGCCCAAGAAAAGGGTATCTTCTTGGTATCACCATCCTCCCTGCTCCCGGCCTTACGCTTAGTGGGCAATCTCTGGAGCTTAGCTGAGCAAGGCGAGAAGTTTAAGCAGCTCAGCAAGTTAGCTGAGCGCATTGCGATCAAGGGCGACAAAGTCTGCCGCGATTTTCAGGCCGTGACCCGTGCCCTTGAGACTTTAACCAATGCCACCAAGACCCTCTCCACCTCGCTTTATGATGGTCGCGGTAATCTCAATGGGCTCTTAGGTAGCTTTGCCAGCAAGGCCCCTGCACTCACCGCACAAGCCCTCGCGCAAATCGAGCTCGACTTTGAGCACGAGCGCACGGCAGCACTGGTCAAAAACGACCTCGAGGTTAGCGCTGAGGCTCAATCTGAGGTCAACGCTGACGCACCAACGGAAGCCAACCACCTTGCTCTGACTCAGCCAGGAGAAGAAAGCAAACCAAGCATGCAACGCCGTAAGAGCAAGGTTTCAGCTGGAATCTCAACTGAGAATGATAATGCAAATGAAGAAGATATGAACAAAGGAGGCGCACAAACCAAGAATAGCGTAAAATAAGGCACCACAGGAGTCCACTAGTTGTAGGGTCTAGAATATGTCTCAAACCAATCAATCCAACCGTTTAACAAATCAGCAGAAAGAAAATCATGGTGCGGCAGGTATTTTTGGTACAGCAGCACAACTTCACGACGCAGCAGTATCCCAAGCTGCACTGTTTACAATGAAACAGCTCCAATCTGAGCACCCTAATTTGAAATTTAGACACCGGAAAAGTATATCCAAGCTAGAGATCAATAAAGCTTTACAAAAGTTAGATCCAGATCTTGGCAAAACATTATTTGTTCCAGAATCAAGCATCAAACCAGATGGGGGCATTATTGAAGTTCAAGATACTAATGGCAACTGGCGTATTGTCCTAGTATCAGAAGCAAAGCATCAAGGCAATGATATAGAAAATATAAAACAAGGAAAATTAGTTGGCAAAAATAATGATCAAGATTTAATGGCTGCAGGAAACGCCATTGAACGTGCACATAAAAATATCTCAGAAATTGCTAATCTAATGTTAGCTGAATCATATTTTCCCTACATTATATTTCTAGAAGGATCAAACTTCTTAACAAAAGACGTCATTGTTACTCGTCCAGATGGACGCAATGTGGAATTAAAATGCAATTCCGGTTTTATCAATCGCTTGGACAGATTATCAGCTGCCAACTACGGCATGGCGATTAATGTAAATTTATGTAAAAATAAATTTATCTCGACAAATGGCCGGCACTCTATGCTTCAAGCTGCATCAATATTTACAAAAAACAATGGTGAAAAGTGGCCTTTAAATGAAATGATAGACATCATGTTAGATGTAGCACGCACCTCACTTTACATGTTGAAAAACGAATTATAATAAATCTTATCAATACAACAGTCAAGTCAACAGGAGGCTAAATGGCCAGAAAGGCAGGTCAATCAACACTACATCAAGCCAAGTCAGGCAAAAAGGATGAGTTCTATACTCAGCTTAGTGATATTGAGAGAGAGCTTATTCATTACGAGCATCACTTTGCTAATAAAACAGTGTTATGCAATTGCGATGATATTTCGGCAAGCAATTTTGCAAAATATTTTATTAGCAATTTTGAACGCTTGGGATTAAAACGCCTTATTTGCTCATGTTACAACAATTCAGATAATAATCTGCTTAATCAAATCGATATTTCAACTCATGGCAAGTTTGCTGTTTATGATGGGTCCAAGTCAAAAACATCTTACAAAGTAACTTCATTAAAGGGAAACGGTGATTTTCGCAGTTTCGAGTGTCAATCTCTTCTTGAGCAAGCTGACATTGTTGTTACAAATCCACCATTTTCACTTTTTCGTGAATACATTGCTCAAATTATGGAATTTGGCAAGAAGTTCTTAGTAATCAGTAATATTAATGCAATAACCTATAAAGAGATCTTTAGTCTAATTGCTAAAAATAAGGTATGGCTTGGCATTAATTTAGGCCGGGGCATCTCAGGCTTTATCGTGCCAGAGCACTACCCACTCTACGGCCTTGAGACCAAGGTCAATGAGCTGGGGCAGCGCATTGTCGCGACCAATAACTGCATGTGGCTCACCAACCTTGACCACACTGCGCGTCATGACTTTCTCCCATTGACGCAGCGCTATCAAGGCCATGAGGACAGCTATCCCTACTATGACAATTGCCCGGCAATCAACGTCAACCGCACCAAGGACATCCCCTGCGATTACTTCGGGTTGATGGGCGTGCCTATCACCTTCTTGCACAAATTCAACCCAGCACAATTTGAGGTCGTGCGCTTTCGCAAAGGCGATGATGGCAAAGATCTGAAGATCGCAGGCAAGCCCACCTATTTTCGTATTCTGATTAGACCGCGCTCAGCTCAAAGCCAAACTGCCTGATAGCACGCGGATCGTAGATCTGGCTCCATGGAGCCCCTAAAGCCTGCACGATCTTTCGCTCTAAGGGGCTCATGTTAACCAGCTCCGTCTGAAGCTCGTCGTCAAGGTAGATGGAGATTGAGTCGCAGGTAAAGAGAAAGCAGATACGCTGCCACGTCGGCCCCAGCTTACTGCCCTGAGAGCGATCGGGATTAGGGACCACAATCTGCTGCTCTTGGCAGCGCTGGCGCAACAGGCGCTGCGCCGCTGTAGTGATGAGCTGAGCACACGCCAGCAGCCCACAGAGCGCATGGCAATACTCTGGGCTCTCAGTAAAACCCTCGTCGAGCTGGAGTGGCGGCCATACTTCGCGCAAGGTCGCGCTATAGTCCGAACCGTCCAGCAAGTCGCTGCGCTTAAAGCTTGAGGTTAACCCCAACTCTTTGAGCTGAGCGGCCACCTGCTTTTTGAGCGCGGTATAGAGCCGTTCTGGACCATAGGATGCAATTTGCTCTAAGCATTTGGTTTGGACCTGATAGGTCAGCGCCGTATTGGTATAGCTCACCCCAAGCAAGTACTCAATGCGCAAGCGCCGCAAAAACTCGCTTAAGTACAGCAAGCCAGGTTGAAAGGGATCGGTGAGCTGCAGCAACATGGCTGCACTCACACCCCCTGGATCCAGCTTAGCCCTGTGCTCAGGCTCTAAGGCTTGATTGACCACCTCCATAAAATGAAAGTAGCGCAAGGCTCCGGCCGTTAAGCCATAGGAGTTAAGCACAATTACTTCGGCCATCGCTTAGATCTTGGTGAAGTTAGCTGGGGCTGCGCAGACGTCCGAGCGCTTGCGCACTGGGCTTGGGCGCACGCCCTTTTGCACGAAGAGCTCGATTAAGGCCGAGGCATCATGGCTCTTGCGGAACGCCAGCTCCATTGGGTACAAGAAGATGAGCTCAAAGAAGCGCACGTAGCTACCATCTGAGAGCACAGCCTCTTGGGCGCGGTGGTTGTAGCCACCTAAAGCGGTGAGCATGCCGCCGCTAAAGTCAGTAGAGCTGTGCCAAGGCTTATCGTTGCTGAAGGTATAGCCGAAGCCGACAAACTCATTACCGGCTAAGATGAAGTTGATAAGCTCGCACATGGCATTGATTGGCCAGAGGTTATACTCTTCGCTGGTGCTAAATTGCCACTCCGGTGGCAGGCATACTGCCAGCTCCACATGGCTATTGGTGAGCTCATCGACGCCTAATGGTACCTTGAGCTTCTTACCGGCCAGGCCCTTGGTAACAATTAAATTCCAAGGGTGGGCATCGTCCGGCTTGATATGCAGCAGCTCATAGCGATCGGTCTTAAACAGGATTTGATAGGTGCCCATATGCTCCTTGATATGAGCATCCAGCAAGGCCTCGTCAGCTTCGCTGAGCTTATTGGCCTGATTGTCCGGATCAAAGCTCTCACACAGGGCCTTCATGCGCTCAATGGTCGGGAGCAAGGAATCGTCTACGCCCAGCTTCACAAAGCGCAGCGCGCGATTGAAACGGATTAAGGCGTCGTTGACTAAGCCCAGCTTAAAGAGGGCATAGCCCTTGTAAAACAAGAACGGTGCATGTTCCTTGCCTTGGGAGCCGTACTTATCGAGCAAGGCATTGGCCTGCAAGTAGCGCTCGTCGCCGCGCCCTTGGCCCATCGTATTGCCATGATTGATGTAGGCGCGCGCTAGCTCGAGTGCCAGCTCAAACTCCAGCGTTTCAATATTTGGCTCGAGCAAGTCGATAATGCCCTCAAAGGCATTTTGCTCATAAAGCTCGTGTACGCGGGCTAACAGCTCCTGTTTGGCCTGAGCCTCCATTCCCATCTCTCCTTTTCCAACTCCAAAACAAACCGAGGACTAACTTAACCTTACTACAGCGCCATGCTTGGCCTAGTCCACTTGCGGCACGATGCCTACTTGCGACGCTACTCCTAGGTGCGGCACGATGCCTACTTGCGCCGCTGTCCCTACTTGCGGCGCTTGAGAGCACGCGGTAAGAAGCGCGGTACCTCTTCCTTGTACACGCTCCACTCCTCAGGGAAGTCGCGCTTCAAGCGCGGCTCATCGAGCACGATGGCATTGAAATACGCAAAGGCGATAAAGGCCAAGGGCACGATCAGCGCAAACAAGGAATTGAGAGCACAAGCAAAGCCAGCATAGTAAAAGAATACGCCCAAATGCATCGGGTTGCGGCAGATGCTGTAGGGACCGGTGCGCACCAGGTGGCGCGTCTCGGTCATGAGCTTGACCGGACCAAAATTGCCCGCGCCGCCCTCACCCTTGACGATCAAGGTGTAATTGGCCCAGACCGCAAGCGCTAAGCCCACCGCTGACATCAGTCCTGCTAAATAGAGCGTGGTGTCCTTATTATCAAGGAAGGTCGTAGGGTCTAAGGTGGATAAATAGACCATGACAAGCGGCCCGACCACCAAGAAGATGATAAAGCCCAGTACCGTTAAGAGCTTGTCCTTCAACGTAAAGTGCATAGCCGACCTCATGTCCAAGAAAGCTTTGCTCAGTTTACAACAACCTATTGTGTGGTAGCTCTCATTAGAGTTTAAGCTGTTTATCACAATGGACTCACTAATTCGGTTATGATAGATTAGTAAGAAGTTTTACCGCAAATATGGTGCTGTGCTCCATATTACTAGCGGGATTCATAAGGGGTAAGATATGGCAAAAGATGCGCAGAAGTTCATTGGGCAAAACCGAGCGCCGCGCGTTCAGGTTGAGTACGACGTCGAACTCTATGGAGCTGAGAAAAAGGTTAACCTGCCATTCGTGATGGGCGTGCTCTCCGATCTCTCGGGCAAGCCTTCCGAGCCACTACCTAAGGTCGCTGAACGTGACTTTGTCGATATCGACGCCGATAACTTCGATGAGCGCTTAAAGAGTATGAAGCCCCGCGTCGCCTTTACCGTCCCTAATGTCATCTCGGGCGAAGGTAATATGGCGGTCGATCTGACCTTTGAGAGTATGGACGACTTTACCCCTGATAAGGTCGCAGCTAAGGTCGATGGCTTAAAGCAATTACTCGAAGCCCGTGAGCAGCTCTCCAATCTCCTATCTTATATGGATGGTAAGAGTGGCGCCGAAGAGTTGATCGCGAAACTTCTGGCCGACCCTACCCTCTTGCAAGCCTTGGCGGCCCAAAAGAAACCGGACGCCCCCGAGGATAACGCCAGCGAACCTACGCCTGCTGCCCCATAAGCGCTAGGTTTAACCGCTACAATTGAGCAAGGTAGGAAGTTATGAGCGAAATTAATCCAACTGCCGCACAAAACACGAGCGCCCCCGCAAGCTCCATCGAGGTTTCCGACTTTGAGAAATTACTCCAGCAGGAGTTTAAGCCTAAGTCTGAGGAAGCCAATACCGCAGTACAAGGCGCGGTTAATGTCTTAGTCGAACAAGCACTGCAAAATGCCAACTTAATCAGCACGGACGCGATCAAGACGATCGAAGGCATGATTGCTGAGCTTGATAAGAAGCTCACCGCTCAAGTCAATGAAATCATTCACCATCAGAATTTCGAGGACTTAGAAAGCGCCTGGCGTGGCCTTGATTACTTGGTATCCCATACCGAAACCTCAGAGCAACTCAAGATTCGCGTGCTCAATATCTCCAAGCAAGAGCTGGGTAAGACCTTAAAGAAGTTTAAGGGCTCATCGTGGGATCAAAGCCCAATCTTTAAGATGGTCTATGAATCCGAGTACGGTACCGCTGGTGGTGAACCTTACGGTGCTTTGATCGGCAATTACTACTTCAACCAAAGCGCTCCTGATCTAGAAGTACTCAAGGGCATCGCGCAAATTGCATCGGCTGCTCATGCTCCATTTATTGCCGCCGCCGATCCTTCCATGCTCAATCTGGACTCCTGGCAAGATCTGTCCAATCCGCGCGATCTCACCAAGATCTTCACCACCCCAGAATATGCCGCTTGGCGCTCCTTCCGTGAAACCGATGAGAGCCGCTATGTCGCACTGACCCTGCCGCGCGTCTTAAGCCGTATGCCTTATGGCCCTGAGACCAATCCAGTTGAGGGTTTTGCCTTCGTCGAGGATACCTCCGATGGCGATTCCTCTAAATATGTGTGGATGAATGCGGCCTACGCTATGGGCGTTAACATCAATCGTTCCTTTGCCGATTATGGCTGGTGTGCCCATATTCGCGGCGTGGAATCAGGTGGTATCGTTGCGGATTTGCCGACCCACACCTTCCCAACCGATGACGGCGGTATCGCCACCAAGTGCCCAACTGAAATTGCAATCACCGATCGTCGTGAGGCCGAGCTGTCCAAAAATGGCTTCTTGCCGCTGTGCTACTGGAAAAATACCGACTATGCCGTCTTTTTAGGTGGTCAAACTGTCAACAAGCCGCAGGAGTACGACAACGCTGACGCTACGGCCAACGCAGCCTTAAGCGCGCGTCTGCCTTACATCTTTGCTACCTCGCGCTTTGCCCACTACTTAAAGTGCATTGTGCGCGACAAGATCGGCTCCTTTAAAGAGCGTTCTGATATGCAAAACTGGCTGTCCGACTGGATCTCCAACTACGTCACCTCTGATCCTAACGCCTCTGAAGAAGTCAAAGCCAAATATCCTTTGGCTGAAGCTCGTGTTGAGGTCGATGAAATCGAAGGACAACCAGGTTATTACAACGCTCGTTTCTACCTGCGCCCGCACTACCAGCTGGAAGGCTTAACAACCTCCTTACGCTTAACCGCTAAAGTTCCAAGCGGCGCAGCTTAGTTAACGTGATCTATTCTTTACTTTATCTAACATCCTTAGGTGTTAAGGGGTTCTATCATGGCTAGTGATAACTTCATCAAGCTCGACGGTATTGACGGCGACTCTTACGATAAGGCCCACAGCAAGTGGATTGAGGTGATTGAGTTTAACCATGGCTCGATGCAAAACGTAGCCACCGGCCGCGTCAGTGATGTTGCTGGGCGTGGACAGTTTAAGCCTTTCGTCTTTACCCACTATGTCGACAAGGCCACGCCTAAGATCCAACACTACTGCATGTCAGGCCAAAAGATTGCCAAGGCCCAATTCGTCAGCTGCCGCGCGATTGGTGGTGCTCAGGTGCCAGTGTACGAAGTAACCTTAGAAAACGTTAAGATTCTCTCCTGCTTGATCGAAGGCAAAGACACCAACGAAGGCAGTACCCTTCCAATTGAGCACGTGGAATTAGTGGCAGGCAAGATCACTTGGAAAGTCACGCCAATTAAGCCTGACAACACCAAGGACGGCGCGGTTGAAGCTTCGTTCAACCAGCTGGAAAACGCCTAGAGCATTCACGCCAAGCTCTAGCTCTGAGCTCTTAGCGCAAACGTTCCGAGCTGCAAACGCTCCGAAGCGCAAATGCTCCGAGCCGCAAACGCTCCGAAGCGCAAATGCTCCGAAGCGCAAACGCTCCGAGCCGCAAATGCTCCGAGCCGCAAGCGCTCTCGGCTTGAGCTTGGCTTTCCTAGTGGAAGCAAGCTATGGCGCCACCACATGAGGTCACAGATCCCAATCAGGCAGGTGCAGCAAGCAGCCCGCGCCCGCAAGAGCCGCAGGCTAGCACTTTCTTGCCCTGCACCTTTTCATTACTGAGCGGACACTTAAGAGTAAGCTCTCAGGCGGCGTCAGACTCAAACCCTCAACCGGGCGGCAGCTCTACTGAGTTGGGTTCCACCCGTGCCCCATTGAGCTTTGAGCGCACCAAGGATTTATTGCGTGCTGAGATTTTGCACAACATCGTGCTGATTCTCAATTCACACTCACATCCGCGCTTAAGCGATCTGCACGGGGATCGGGAATTGTCCTACTCAGTTCTGGGGATGGGACTTACCGACTTCTGTGGTCACTCCCACGCCGCCCAATCCTTGGCGCAATTACAGCAGCAGATCAGAGAGCAAATCGTGCACTTTGAGCCGCGCTTGGATCCTGACAGTGTGCAGGTACACCTCATCTCAGATGGCACGTCTAATAGCTTAAACCACACTATCAACTTGGAGATAGTGGCGCAAATCCATCCTAGTTTGCTCGCCGATCAGGTCTTTAAGTGCACCACACTTTTAGACTTAGAAAGTGGAGCTAATGTCGTACGCCTCAGTTCAGGGCGCGGTCAAGATTAGTCCAAGCAGACCAGAGCAAAGTAGTCCTGGTCGCGCTAATCCGAATCACAAATTCCTGACTTGAGGTGTGGTTTATCAAGCGGAGGGCGCTGATGCAAGCTGATTTCTTAGATTATTATCGTAAAAATCTCCAGTCCTTACGCTCTGCCGCTGCTGACTTTGCCCATGCCTATCCCAAGATTGCCGCAAATCTGGCACTGGATAGTTTTGCCTGTGCCGATCCCTTTGTCGAGCGCCTGCTCGAGGGCTCGGCCTTTATCGCCTCCCAAGTGGAAGCCCACTTAGACAGCGGCTACGCCCGCTTATTACAGCAATTAGTAGCCCATAGCGCCCCACTCTTTAACACGCCCTTACCGGCCCTGACCTGTGTTCAGCTCAGCGCCCAGCAATCAGGCCAATTGCCTGTGATCGCCGCAGGGCAAAGCTTTACGCTCCCGACTGTTAAGGGGCAGAACTGCACCTTCAGTGCCCTGTGGCCTGCGGCCGTGCATCCGCTATCCGCACAAAATTGGACCTATCATCACAACGTTGCCGCTGAACTGCCCGAATTAAGGCTGGGAGCCCAAGCCAAAAGTGTGTTGGCTTGTGATGTCACGCTCAAGGTGCCTCAGAGCGCCGCGCGCTCCTGGCTCGAACGGCAACAGCAGCCGCAGGCGGCCGGCGCGCTTGAGCTCTTTTGCAATATGCCCGAAAGCACAGCGGCCGCTTTATATCAGCTCTTGCGCCACGACCAAATTGCGGTCTACGTGCGCACCACTGAGCTCAATGGGCGCACCAGATTACAGCAGCTTGAGCCCTTGACCGCTGTAGCTTCACTCTACCAGCAACCGTCCTATCTGCAGGAAGTGGTGGGCGGAGCATCCGCATTAGACTATCTCGCGCTCTATCTTAATTATCCGCAACTGTGTAAGTTTATCAGGCTGTCCAATCTGCTCGCGCAATGGCTGAAGCTCAATCTCAGCTCGGGGCGCTTAATCGTGGTATTTAAGCGGGAGCTGAACCTAGCCCTCGAGCTTAGTATCCTGACTGATGTCGTACCGCTGATCAACGTCTTTAGCGCCCGCTCCAATCGCACCGCTTTGACCTTACGCTCTGACTATCAGATCCAGATCGACCGCACGCACCCGCTTGATTACGAAGTGTTAGCAATCAGCGTGCTTGAATGTTACGACCAACAGCAACGCTTACGCTTCGTGGCCCACCCACTCACTGGACTTAGGCCACTCCCTGATACCCCTGAAGTCAACAGCGTTAGCTTCAGCTGTGAGCGACGCCTGCCGCAGGTACGGCCCAACCCCCGCTCGCCCTACCCGATCAGCAATATGTTTGTGGCTTTAAGCGGCCCCGCTTATCGCCAAGCGTACAATGAGGCGCTCGCAGCACTTGAAAACAAATTATGGGAACCAAATACGGCGCCCGTCCCGCAAGCGGCAGTACGCGACCTAGGTTTGGACTTGGTGGCGCAATGTTATTGCTCCAATGGGGATCTGCCCTATTTTCTGACCCAAGACGCAAGTGTACGCAGCAGTAATGATGTGCTGCATGGCTCGATTGTAGGCGATGTCACCAAGATGGTACCGGCGCGTTTGACCACCGTGACGGACGATGAGCTCAAGCTCTTGTCCTTGGTGCTGATCAACACCACCGCGCTGTTACGGCAACCTAACCAAGAAATCGTAGCTTACCTGCGCTCACTCTTGCTGACCTTAGGCAACCACAGCCTTGAGGTAGAGCAATTAGCGCAGTGCTTAGTAAGCTTTAGCCGCGAGCCCCAGACTTTTCGGCGCATCAAGCAAGGCGTAGTCTTTTTTGAAGAAGGGGCGCGCCTCACGGTGACCTTAGACGAGAGCAAATTAGGCGGCAGTGGACTCATGTTTGTGGCCGAACTCTGGGCGCAAGTCCTGCTCAGCGCCTTAGCGGTCAATACCCAAGCGCAAGTGCAGGTGCGCACCACCACCGGCATGGAGGTCGGCGTATGGACCCACTAAGCTTCGCCCCCGCGAGCCCAGAGCGCCGCGCTGCGGTCAGCGTGCCCCCCGCCCCAGCGGTCCGTATGACCCCCGCTCCAGCGCCCAACATGACACCTTCTCCAGCGCCCAACATGACACCTGCTCCGGCTCCCGCCTCTGCGCCAAGCATGGCGCCCGCCCCGACGGCTACCGTAATCCCGGCGGCCTTGCGCGCCTTAGTGCAGTGGGCCCAATACCTGGTGCAACACCGCGCCCAAGAGCTGTCCTTATCTGAGTTAGAGCGGCACATCCATGCGTTAAGTCCGCTACCGCATCCAATTTACTATCGCTACCAAATTAGCCTGAAGCCGCACTCCGGCCAAGTAGCACAAGTTAGGCTCCTTGACTCGGGCCAAGTCGAGCTCACTGTTTACGCACCAAGCCTGGTGAGCTTGGAAGGGCCGATGCCCTTGGAGCTGTTGCAAGAACTCACTTTGCAAGTTCAAGACGGGCAAACTTCTCTTAACGACTTTATCCGTTTGCTCACCGAGCGCTTAAGCCAGCTCTATGCTCACTGCGTTAATTTAGCCTCAGGCCAAAGTGTGCACCATGCCGCTTGGTACGAACAGCTGTGTTTGGCCTTATTAGGCGCCCACAACGATTTTAACTACCAGCTGCCGCCCAAGCTGTTGCGCGGCGCCCTCAGCGCTATCAATACCTTAGATCAAGGCAGCGCGCCCAGCTTAGAGCGTTTACTGCGGCAAGCCCTCGGCTGTCAGGTTCAAGTGGTCGAACATGTGTTTGGCTTATACCCCTTAGCAGCGCAACTGCAAACCAGCCTGGGTCAGCGCAATTGCACCCTAGGTCAAGACGCCATGCTGGGCTCCCATTACCCCTCAAGTCAGCGGCGTTTTGCCCTGATCTTAGGCCCCCTCACCTACGAGCAATTGGTAGCGCTGCGCGCACAGCACCAAGACGCGGTCACCTTACTGCTGGCCCTCGCCCTAAAAGAGCGCTCGTTAGAGTGTGAGGTGGAATATCGCTTACGCCCCGAGCACGCACAAGCAATTAACCTCAATGGGAGTTGTGCCTTAGGCCAAGGTACTATCCTCTGTTCGCCCCAAAAAGCAGTACGAACCAGCACCGCAGAATCTTATTGGTCGGGGCGCACCATCATTCACTTCAACCACAGCGCCGACGCGCACGTTTAGATAGGAGCAGCTATGTTCAAGCTTACCCGAATGGATCTTTTTGCACGGCTTGATGAGCTGTGCTATCAAAGCTGTGAGAGCGCCACGGTGCTCTGTAAGAGCCGGGGCAATCCTTATGTGGAAGTAGTCCACTTGCTCAATCAGCTCTTCTTGCACCATGAAAGTGAGTTGGTCGCAATCACTCAGCATTTTGACTGCAATAGCGATCAGCTAGCGCACGACTTGATTGCCGCCCTCGATCGCCTGCCACGGGGCGCCTCCGCCATTTTAGATTTCTCGCCGCATATCGAGCTGTTGATCAAAGAGAGCTTTATGCTCGCTGAACTGGTCTATAAGCAGCCGCGCATCAGCTCCGGGCACCTCTTATTGGCGCTCAAGACTCACGATAACCTCGCCCCGCTGCTACATGGCATCAGCCGCGAGTTTCTTAAGATCAACGCCGATCTGCTCCAGCAACAATTGCCCGAGATCGTCAAAGATTGCGCCGAGGCCCAACGCAATGCGCTGCTCAAGCGCAGTGCTGGCGGTATGGCCGCAGGAAACACCGCCGCGACCGGCCAACCGGAGGCTTTACTGAGCAATCCGGCGATGGGCAAGGGGGAAGCGCTTTCCTTGTACTGCGTCGACCTCACCGCCCGTGCCCAAGCTGGGGAGATTGACGAAATTGTGGGGCGCGATCGCGAAATTCGTCGCCTGATGGACATTCTGCTGCGGCGGCGGCAAAACAACCCGATGCTCACCGGTGAGGCCGGTGTGGGTAAAACCGCCGTGGTCGAGGGCTTTGCCCTGCGCTTAGCGCAAAATAAGGTGCCTGATGCCTTAAAAGGCAGCCTCCTCTTGTCCTTAGACTTAGGCCTCTTACAAGCGGGCGCTTCGATGAAGGGCGAGTTTGAGAACCGCCTCAAGCAAATCTTAGAGGAAATTGCGGCCTCAGAAACCCCGATCATCCTCTTTATCGATGAAGCTCATACCTTAATCGGCGCGGGTGGCACTGCTGGGCAAAATGACGCGGCCAATCTGTTAAAACCGGCCTTAGCCCGTGGCAATTTGCGCTGCATTGCCGCCACCACCTACCAAGAGTACATTAAGTACTTTGAAAAAGATCCAGCTCTAAGTCGCCGCTTTGAAAACATCTTGGTCGGAGAGCCTGATTTCGAGCAGGCATTACCGATGATGCGCGCGTTAAAGGGCATGTTAGAACAGCACCATCATGTCACGATTCTCGAGGAAGCCTTAGCGGCGGCGGTCAAGCTCTCGGCGCGCTATATCCCGACGCGCCAATTGCCCGATAAGGCGGTTTCGATTTTGGACACCGCCTGCGCTAAGGTCGCCTTAAGCCAAAACAATGAACCGGCCCACTTAGAGTTTCTGCGCCATCGCAAGCAGCAACTGCAACAAGAGATAAACAACTTACAGCAAGAAGAACAAGCAGGTTTCACCCATCACACTGAGCTGGAGCAAGTAGAGCAAAAACTTGTCAAGTGCCAAGAGGAACTGACCGCCTTAGAAGCGCGCTGGCATCAGACCCAAGCGGCCCTGCAAGACTATTTACAACTGCGCGCCCAAGCCACGGACAATCAAAGCGCTGAGTTTACGGCGCAACTTAGCGCCGCCCAGCAGCACTTACAAGAAGTACAAGGGGAAGAGCCCTTAGTCTTAACCGAGGTCGATGAGCAGGCGGTGGCCAGCGTAATTTCCGAGTGGACCGGTATTCCGCTGGGGCGCATGGTTAAGGATGAAATGCAAACGCTGCTGCAACTTGCGGACACCTTAAAGACCCGTGTGATTGGCCAAGATCACGCCTTAGAGCTCATTGCCAAGCGCGTCTTGACCTCACGGGCGCAACTTGCAGACCCTAATCGGCCGATTGCGGTGCTGATGCTCGCCGGTCCCTCGGGCGTGGGTAAAACGGAAACGGCTCATGCCTTGGCTGATTTAATCTACGGCACCGAACGCAATCTCATCACGATCAATATGAGTGAGTTCCAAGAGGCTCATACCGTCTCCACGCTCAAGGGTGCCCCTCCGGGCTATGTCGGCTACGGGGAAGGCGGCGTCTTAACTGAGGCGGTGCGGCGCCGTCCTTACTCGGTGGTCTTGCTGGACGAAATTGAAAAGGCGCATCGCGATGTCCACGAGATCTTTTTCCAGATCTTCGATCAAGGTCAAATGGAAGATGGTGCCGGGCGCCTCATCAACTTTAAAAACTGCATCATCATCTTGACCACCAATGTCGGAGATGAGGCCATTATGCAGGCTTGTGCTCAAGCCATTGAGGCCGACGATCCGAGCAAGCTCCCCAGCCCTGAGGCGCTAGCCAAGGGCATTGATAGCAAGCTCAAGCAGATCTTCCCGGCAGCGTTATTGGGCCGCCTCAACGTCATCGCCTACTATCCTTTAGGCAAAAAAGCGCTGCAAGCCATTGTGCGTCAGAAGCTCACTAAGGTGGTCACACGCGTCGAGCAGAACTACCATGCGCGCCTGAACATAACGGAGGCCTTGGTCGATGAGCTGATTGCCCGCTGTGATAATATCAGTGCCGGGGCCCGGATGATTGATGCCCTGATCAACAACGAGCTGTTACCGCAGCTCAGCGCTAAATTCCTCGAAGTTACCCTCCAGGGACAACGCTTAGTTAGCGTAACTGCCGATGCCGCTCAAGGAAAATTTGAATTTTCTTTTGAGTGCGCGCCGCAGGATTAGAGCTCTGATTTAGTGCCAACACCGGCAAAGGAGGCTGCTTTATGATGCCCACCGCAACTTTGACCAATGCTAGTGCCACCGGCGATGTCATCACGGCCGTAGGTATGCCCAACCGCATCTGTGGCGGCCTGCCGATCGCCTGTGTCGGCGATATGGTGACAGGTCCGGTCTGCACTGGCAGTATGGCGGTTTCCACCGCCGTCACGCGTTTAATGGGCGGCCGCCCGGTGGCCAATGTGACGACCCAAGTAGTGGGGGTCAATCCCATTACCGGCATCCCGGTCACCACGGCCATTGCGGTAAGCCCCAATGTAACGCGCTTAGTCTAAGGTGAGGAATCGCTTATGCTTGGCACTTGGCACTTAGCTCACGCCACGCGGCGCTCAGCGCGTACGCTGCGCCCCAGCTCTCAGCGCCCAAAGACTCGGCTGCGCCCGAGCAAGCTACTGGGCCTTAGCAAGCTACTAGGCCTTAGCAAGCTACTGGGCCTTAGCAAGCTACTAGGCCCACGGGCGCTGCTTCAAGCGCTGCTAAGCGCGCTCGTGCTGAGCGGCGCACTGACGCTCAGCGCCTGCTCGTCCAGTACGGTCAACTTGGCGGTCTATCTTGCCCCAGAAGTCGCGCAAACCTACGGCGAGGTGCCTTCACTTGAGGTAGATGTGGCCGGAGTCACCGCCGCGCAAAAGCAGGCCTTAGAGCACACTACGGTCGAGCAATATTTTGCGCCCCACAGTACGGTGCGCGCGAGCATTCAGCCGATTACCTTGTACTTCTCGCCCCTGCAACAGCGCCCTTACAGTATCGAAAAGAGTTTTGCCGCGTGGGAGCTGTGGGAGCAACGCGGCGCGGAATATGTGATGGTGCTGTGCAATCTGCCTAAGCTTAGTGCCGCAAGTAAGGATGGCGCCCCTGACAGTCGCATGCTCTTTATTGAGATGCACGACGGCTTTATCAAGGACAGCTCCTCGCATATTGTTGAGATCACCTCAAGTGGCGTCATCAAGGTCGCAGACGAGCCCGAGCCCCAATCAAGCCCGAGCTTAGCTCAAAGCGCCGAACCAAGCGCGCAAGAACAAGCTTTAGCTGCCGCCTTAGAGGCTGAGGCGCAAGCGCTACAGAGTCTTAGCCCGACGGACGCGCTTGAGAGCAACGCCCCTAATCTGAACGTTACCGCTCCGTTTGAGCCAATAGTTTTGGAGTAAGTCTTATGCACTTCACATCACCTGTGCACTGGGCCGAGGGCTTGTTCTTACAGCCACAGCATTTACAACGCTTCCAACAAAACGTGGCCCACGACAGCTATGCGCTCTTTGCCTTGCAGCAGCCCTACCCCTATGGGGTGATTGAGTTGGAGCTCAACGAAGACGCCTTGCTCGAGCAACGGGTGGAGGTAAGAAAGCTCAAGGCCGTACTCAGCGATGGCACCTTATTGGACGTGCCCCACAATGCCAGCGTCCCGCCCTTAACCGTCACCACCGATCTGACCTCTAAGCTCAATGCTCCGACCATTGAGATTTGTCTGTGCGTTCCGCTCCTGTCCACTCAGCACAGTAATGTCTGCACCAAGGAGAAAAATCAGGGGCGCTATGAGCTCAGCTTAGAAGAGGTCGGCGATGAAAACCGCGATCAGGGTTTAAGCGAGGTCACGCTGGTAATGCGCCGCTATCACGCCTTCTTGTGTGAGCGCTCTCAGGTACCAGATCAAGCTCTCGCCCTGCCGTTAATCCAGCTTAATTGGAGCAGCACCGAGCAAGGGCAGCTCAGCTTAAGCCTCAATCAGCACTACATGCCCCCTTATCTGACCGTATCGGCTACCTGTCCGTTATTGCACTTAGGGCAAGAGCTGCTCTTAACCTTACGCCAGCAGCAATTACAACTGCAGCATCAGCTAAGCGAGCGCGCCTTAGAAAATCAGGTCTTCACCGCCGCCGAAGTGATCAAGCTGCAGGTCTTAGCGACTCTCACCGGTTTTGTCGCCAAAGCCCAGTGCTTTTTGCAGCCGCAGCTCATCACCCCCTTTGCGTTCTATTTAGAGTTAGTCGAGCTCCTATCACAGCTGAGCATCCTCCGCCCGCAAGTGAACTTGCAGCTTAAGCCCTACGAGCACGACAATGCCCTGCCGTGCTGCGAGCAAGTGGTGCGCTTGATCCGCCTGTTCTTGCACGAAGAGAGCAACACCGAGTGCCAGATCTTCGATTTTGAGCCACACACGCCTAACACCCAAATCTTGCGCTTGACCCAAACGGCGCCATTAGAGAGCAATGAGATTTACCTCGCCCTGCATGTGGATCTGCCAAATACCAGCGCGGCAGGAACGAGCGCGGCGGGGACAGGTGCTGCGGGGACAGGTGCGGCGGGGACAAGCGCTGCGGGGACAGGCGCTGCCGGGACAAGCGCTGCGGGGACAGGCGCTGCCGGGGCAGGCGGCACCGGCCTGACCTTGCTGCAAATCGCGCAAACGATTGAATCGGGCGACAAATTCCGCCTGCTCGATCCGGCTTCGTACAACGAGCGCATTCGCGGCGTCAAGCTCTCCTATCTGCGCTACCCTCCGCAGTACCTGCCTCAGAGCAATTTTAATCTGCTCTTTCGGGTCAAAACGGATGAGTCGGTGCGGGTCTGGCATTACATCATGAGCGATAAGGCCCTCTTACTTGATTACGCCCCGGAGCTGTGGGGTCCCATCAAGGCCCAACTCATTGTGGTCAGCCCGACCCACTAAATAATGGCAATTTTCTTGAGACGAGGCAGCGCGCATGGCAGATGCTAACCCCGGCCGCACCTTTGCGGCCTCAGATTTGTTGCAGCCCTTATTGAGCAAGCTCTGTGAGTTCTATGCCTTCAAGCAAGTAGGAAAAGAAGTGCCCTATGAGCTCTTATACGGCACCTTAAAAAGCGAGCTCAATGCTCTCTCCTTGCGCTGTAGTGCCTCGCCGCTGCTGCAACAGCGCTATGCCCAGATCGAGCAAGTCGTGGTGTTTTTTATCGACTACACGGTCAAGGAAGGCCAATTTAGCTACTCGGAGCAATACGAAGAGATGGCGCGCGCCTTCCATGAGTTCTCAGGCGATGAAAAGTTCTTTGACCTCTTGGAGGCGACGCTCAAGCAGGGCACCGATCTCGAGCTGTTGCGCCTGTTCTATATCCTGTTAGGGCTGGGCTTTGACGGCATTTTCAAGCGCGAACGCTCATATGTGCACGAGCTGATGCATCAAATCAAGGAGCGCTTACCGCCCACCTTTGCGGTACAAAGTACCGAGCTGTGCCCGCAAGAGGAGCCCCAGGAGCAAGCCCCGGCGCAAGCGCGCTTGCGCTCCCTCTTTACCCTCAAGAAGCTGATTTACTTGCTTATCATCATTATGGTGCTCTCGTGGGCCTTTAATTTGTCAGCGTTGTACCATGCGATAAGTCCGTTTCTCGATGCGGTCGATGCGGCGGCCCACAGCTCCAACCCGTATCAAAGCTAAAGAAAGAAAAAAAAAAAGAAAAATCGCCCCAAAGTACAAGGAATTAGCCCATGAGCAACGAAGCGAGCCTGTTTGCCACGATGAGTGCTTGGCCGTGGTATCTGTCCTTAGTGGCCATCATCTTAGGAGTGGTCTTGATCTTAGGCGTGCTCTTTATCGGCCTGCGGCTCGCTCTGGGCTTATGGGGGCGCTATCGCAAGCAGCGTGAGGTGCGCTCCTTACACCAAGACCTCATGATCTGGTCGCGCCTGTCGGCCTTGGTGCGCGGCGGCAAGGAGGCCGATCAGGCCAAAAGCGCGCTCAGCGTCAAATTGCAAGAAATTGAGCGTGCCCTGACGCAGGGCTTAAAGCACGTCAAGCAGCACCGTCATTTAGGGAAAAATCAGCCGTGGGTCTTACTGTTAGGCGAGCCACACGCCGGTAAGTCGAGCCTCATACGCAACAGTGCCTTAGACTGGCACTATATGCGCAAAGCCGACGGCACCACCAACGGTAACACCGACGACCACACCGAGCTGCCGGTGCAATTTGTCGTGGGGCCAGAGGCCGTCGTCATTGAGGTCAAAGGTCAGATCTTCTTTGATGCCTGGGCCAACGGCTCAGGCGCCGAGTTTGCCCACATCATCAAGCTCTTGCGCGCCAACAAGCGCCAGCGCGCCCTGCCCCTCAATGAAATCATGCTGTGCATTCCGGCCGATGCCCTCTTAGCGGACCGCGTCGAAATCGCCCAGCGCAAAGCCAGCTTAATTGCCGACGAGCTCTTACGGCTGACCGCACAACTTAAGATGTATCTGCCGGTCACGGTCATGATCACCAAGTTAGACGAGGTCTTAGGCCTACGTGAATACGCAGCGGCGCTGGGCGAAAAGATGTCCCAGCAAGCATTAGGCATGAGCCTTGGTTCCGATGAGTACTATGAACCAGAGCGCCTGCATCAATTCTTTAGCGACCTCACCGCACGCCTCCAAGAGGGCGCGCTTGAGCTCATGTTAAGCCCTGAGGTCTTAGCGCTCAATAACCAAGGACGCTCGCGTCTTGATAAAACCGCTTTGATCTACCTTTTTGCCCAGAACTTTGCCGCGCTCGAGCCGCAGCTCACGCTCTACCTCAACACCATCTTTGGCCACAGCAGCAACGCCAAGCAGCATTACATCACGCTCAAGGGAGTTTATTTTTCTTCAGCCCAAGACCATGGGGTCTGCTTTAACGAAAGTTTTGCCCAGCTTAGTCACCAAGCGATCGATGACGCTCTCTACTTTGATCCCAAGGCCGTCACCCCAGAAAGCACCACCGAGCAAGTGGGCCCTGCAAGCCAAAACCCCAGCGTAGCCCCCAACGTCGGCACCAGTGCAGGCACCAGCGCAGGCACCAGCGCAGGCACCAGTGCAGGCACCAGCGCAGGCACCAGCCCCGCGACGGGAGCCCTGGCCCAGCCGCCGCACTTTGCGGCCCATGCCGTCAGCAAACCTTATTTCATCAAGGACGCGCTCTTGCGCTGCTTAGCCCCGCAAGTTATCAGTGCCGCCCACTACAATCGCGCTGGACGCTGGCGCGCGCAATTGCCATGGCTGGGCGGCGCGGCCATGTGCACGGTACTGAGCGTAATCGCGCTCTATGGCGCTATTTGGCAAGCCCCGCGTTTATCGCGTGCCCTTCAAGACGATGTGCTCTATTACCAGAGCTTAGCGCAGCTCTTAAGGCACAACGACATTGACCATGCCATCCTCTTTGACTTAGACGCCCAAGGTCAGCCGCAAACTTACTTTGAGCAGCCCATGCCCAATATGACCGCCTGGACGCGGCTTAACTTTTTTAGCCAAGCCCAGCTGCGCCTCAATATGGACGAAGACTTACCGTGGCATTTTGCGCCTTGGGTCAACTTCTTCTTTAGCGGCGATCGCACCGCGATGCCTGAGCGCTACTTCATCTACGATCAAATCCAAACGCAGATGGCTTATCTGCCCTTAGTGCGCACCGTAGAACGCCATTTAGAGCGCAACCTCGATCAGCCTTATGAGCTGAGCAAGCGCAATGCGCTCTTTGCCCTACTGGAGATCGCCTCTTTCCACGAGCTCAACGCCGACGCGCGCCACAATCAAGCCTACAACGCGGACATCATGGCGTCCTTCTTAGCCTATCTTTACCCGCAGCTGGGGACCAATTTAACGCGCAAGCTCAGCTACTTCCTGCCTGAGTATGACTATCACGCCCAAGCCACCAACGACACCATTGTGCTCGATGTGTTCTACCAGCAGCTGTGCGAGCGCAGCATTACGGACTTTTTAACCCAATGGCAAGGGCTCCACAATTACCCTGAAAGCACCTACCAACAATTTAAGCAGCAGCTTAAGCTCTTAGCGCAAGCCGAGTACTTACGCCAAGAGCTCAGCGTCCTCGAGCACGCGCCCTTATCGCAGGAGCAGCTCACCGCATTTAATCAGCAAGTACGCACGTGGCGCCAGAGTCTCTTAGCGTCAGTCCAAGCAATCGATCCGCACTTCCTGCCCCACTTAGTGACCACGCTCGCGCATCAACTAAGTGCCAAGAACCAAGCTAAGAGTGCAGCGTCGAGCAGCGCACCAAGCAGCGCGTCGAGCAGCGCACCAAGCAGCGCGTCGAGCAACGCACCAAGCAGCGCGTCGAGCAACGAACTAAGCAGCGTACCGAGCAACGAACCGAGCGCCACAGTGGCAATCGGCTTAGCCTTAGGGCAGCAGCTCAAGCAAGCTTATGCGCACTATCAAGAGCAGCTGGAGACTGATTTCACGCAATTGGAGCCGCTGCGCGCCGCCTTGCACCAAACCAATCGCGTCGCCCAAGCTGACGTTAACTTGCCTGAGCTCAAAAACCAGATCAACTCGGCGTTAGAACACGATTTTGCCCAGGTGAACGACTTGCTCAAGCAAGTGTTTACCGGTCCTTTATTGAATACCGTTGGGTTAAGCCAAGACAGCGCTGAACCAAACCCGTTTGAGTATGAGGTATTGGCGCAATTAAGCCAACTTATCATTATCCCTGAGCATAAAAGCGAAATCGTCGATGTGCCCAGTGCCCTCAGCGCCCTCAAGAACTTAGATCAGGCCTACCACCAGCAATTACAGGCGCTCACGGCACTCCTTAAGCACTACGAACCAAGCTATATCGCCCAAAGCACCCAGGAGCTCTGGCCTCAGCTGTTAGACTACCAGTACCAAGAAGCGCAGATTGACCTCTACCAGCGCCTCTTAGCGCTCTATCCTGATAGCGCTAAGGCCCAAACCCAGCTAGCCGATCTGTCCTTAGCCATTGGCCGCTTCCCAATGCAAGAGGTGTTAGCAGAGCATCAGCTTGATAGTGACTATCTCAATCTCATCGGCCAAGTTAACCTGCGCTCTGAGTTCAATCCGCACGGCTTTGCCGCGCTGGTAGAACCGTTAGTTTATTTGCACCAGAAGCTGCAACCAAAAGAGCACGCCAGCACGGCGCTAGGAAATGCCTCAGCACCAGGAGCTGCCTCAGCTCAAGAAGCTACCCCAGCTCAAGAAGCTGCTTTCCCCCCAGGTGGCGCCGCCGATAGCACGGTCGAGGGTAGCCCTGATTTCAGCGCGGACTTTTTACGCAGTAATATGCAGTTACGTAGCTTGTGGCACGCACTCCAAAGCTATACCCAGGCCTATCTCAACTATTGGGCGCGCCTGGCCGATAGTGTCGCGTTTAGCGCTCAGTCCTACTACGAATTTCATCTGGCAACCCAGCAGTTTAAGGCCTATGAGCTCAATGCCCAATTGCAAAAGCTCTATGAGTTAAGCCAGGAGAGCTTAGCGCAAATTCCACCGGAGCTGCTCAGCGAAGCCGCCTATCAACGCCAAACCCAAGCTCAGGCCTTAATTGAGCAGCGCCTTGACTGCTTCTCGCTTGATTTTAACGATCAATGCGCCGGTACCATCAACACTTGGTCCTTATTGCCTAACTCAGCGCTGCAAGCCACCAGGCAGGTCAATAATCTGCTCAGCTCAGGACAAGGCGAGCGTTTATTTGCTCCCGAGAGCCCAGAGAGTGCCTCATATCTGCCGTGGTGGGATCACTTTACTAAGTTAGGGCGTGAGCTCTTACAGCACAATGTCCACGAAGAAAGTGACCTCACGATCAACGCTCTACTCATGCGCCTTGATGCTTTTCCTTTAGCCGCCGATGGTGCAAGCGACACGGCATTAAGCCGCAGCGAGCTTAAAAACTTGTATCAACAATTCAAGCTCTTAGGCTTAGAGCAAATCACCGCGCCGCAAGAGGCAATACCAAATACGGCCGAGCAAGCGCTCCTTTCCTTAAACGCAGCGGTAAGTCCGGCGCCGACCCCGCACATTGAGCCGCTCAACTTAAACAGTGAGAAATTAAAAGCCTTAAGCCAGATTGGCTCCTTGCTCTCCGCCTTGGTGGCCGAGCCTCAGCTTAAGATGCAAATCACGCTGCTCGATGGCGCCACTCAGCAAGAGCTCAAGCAGCGCTTAGGCCTAATCTCACCGCTGGCGCTCTTGCGCTATCGCTATCTGTCCTTAGAGCAGCACAACACTCTGAGCGCCCCACAGCGCCTGGTCCCAACCCAAGGCACACCAAGCACAGCGGCGGACGCCGTCAACGCGGACGCCCATGCGGGAGCCGCCTTATGGACCACCAGCTTGGACAGCACTGACTTTGCGCTCCACTTTTACCGCTACTTGGGTCAAAGCGAGCCGACGGTCAGCTTGAGCTTTAGTTATGTTTACCCACTACTTAAGCTCTACACCCAAGAGGACGGCTTCTTTGATCGCACGCAAGGCTGCCACTATATCCCGCTGTATGTGAACGATCCGAAGCTCGGCACCAGTATTTACTTTGTTGGGCTCAAAGCGCTTAGCTCAGAGCAAGGGGAAGCGTTACCGCAACCTGCTAACTGGCCCCGCTCCGAAACTTTCACCTACTTTCAATAGGGCCATGCCGGTCAACCCTCGGCTCAGGTCAAGCCTCGGCCCCGGTTTGGCCCAGCTGCACTAGGCTCCAGCCAGGACGAAACCAAGCCTAAGCCCGGAGGTACTGGGCTCTGGGCGTTCCATAACGAAGCTGTACAGGATCTCTGCTGCGATGAGGCTTGGCTTAGCGTGGGACGACGCGGCTACATGGCCGCTACCGGGCTAGCCGCCTGTTCACTGGACACGAACAACTCCTTTCTATTTTCCGCTTCAGCCGCGATATTAGAACCGTCTAAAACAAAGGACGCAGTTTTATCGACCTTTTGCAACGCAAAGGCGCTGACCATCGCCGAAACCAAATTGGTCGTCTTCATCAACAAGAGGATAGCGCGCAAGGCGTCACGTACCGTAAAGTGCGGCGTGATCTGCTCACTTAAGACCGAACTATAGTTCGCAACCATAATGGTTTGCACAATATTGGTAATCTGGATAATGGTTCTGATCACGGTATGGAAAATCAGCACCGCTAAGGAACGGCGCTGCGCCGACTCAAGCTTATTAGTTTTGTTAAAAGAATCGATGCTCGCTTGGACAAAGGTACTGGCGTCACAGGCGGCAGGGATAATCCATGAAAGCGAGTTGGTGAACGCCAAGTTGGTATTTTTAGCGCTCGAGCCATCTTCTGCGGCTAAGAAGGTCACTAAATTTGCCAACTCATTGCAGACGTTGATGGTAAAGGAGGTAACGTTGTCGATCGTGCTCATCAAGTCAGTGGTGCTTTGGGCGACGTTGATACCACTAAGCTCCAGCGAGCCATTATTGAGCTTGACGGTCGCGCCAAAGCCATCGCTTACCACCGAACTAAAATAAGAGGACAGCGCGATACTTAAGCCGCCAACCGAAACACCGTTGATCGCATCGAGGTAAATAAACGCATCGAGCACACCCGCACAATTAGTCCACTTCTGCGACTCAATCGTTATGCCGTTTTGGCTCAAGCCAATGACGTTGCTGCCCACGCACAAATTAATCGAACTGTCGGCACTGATCGTGATGTTATTGGCGTGCACATTGAGATCGTCCGTGGCCGTCAAGCCTAAGGCCTTTCCTTGGAGCTGAGCGGTACCGTGGGCCGCACTGATCAGCACATCACCGTGCTCGGTGAGCAAGTTAGCTCTGATGTTTTGCAAGGACTGCAACAGCTCATTGTCAGTGGTGTCCTTAAAACCTAGGATCGTACTGGTTTGCTGTAAGAGCGCTTGAATATTGGCGTAGAAGGCACTGACCTGCGCGGCAAAACCGATCTGCGGATCAGTGCTTTGAGCCGCTGAGCTCTCAGCGCTGCCGCCATTTTGTACCTGGATTTTGCGCGCGTTTTTAATCGCCAGCGCTTGCGCCTTGAGCTGGGCTTGATAATTGTTTTGGTATAAGAGCCAGACATCAGGCCGATTGTAATGCGCCGCTAAGGCGGTAAAGACCAGATCTAAGTTTTCGTAGTAACACAGATACGCGACGCAATCGTCGGCGCTCTTGAAGCAATCAAAGCTCAAGCGTGCGCGCTCATCTGAGGTTAAAAGCTCCAATTGCTCGGTGCTCTTAACATGCTCCAAGCTCAGCGAGGTTAGCTCTTGCGCTTTGCGCTGCTCGTCGATCAGCACATCGTTGTGCCAGAGGCTGCGACTTGCAGTGCTGCTTTGATCAAAGCCTAAGAAGAAAAAGCCTTGCTGGTTTTGCAGCAGCAGCACCTGATCGCCTGGGCGTGGATACTGGCTCAAACCTCCGACCCGGTTAAGCTGGGACTGCTGATAACTAAACACAATCGGCGTTGCTGCCCCTGGGGTTAAGGCGTAAAACAGTCCAGGGCGCGCACTGGTATCAAGCGGCGCCGCATTTGCTTCAGGACTTAGAAAACCATTTGGCGCACAAACCGTCGCGCTCACAATCTGATAGGCAGGGTTAAGCTGCCATAAGGCCCCATCCACGGTGCCACTATAAGCGGGATCGCTCCACTCCTTAAGCTCCATTTGGACTTTAATCTGGCGCTGCAGCTGACCTGACCCCGCAGCTAGAGTAGAAGCCAGCGCTTGGGGCAAGGAGATATTATCAGGCAAGGGCGCAATCGCCTGAGTGGTCGTCTTGATGATAGTGCAATCAAGCGCACCTAAGTCCTGTAAGCTGACGCGATTGCCCACCTGCAAGGCTAAATCAGCGCCCTCAGCGGCGAGCGCTTGCTGGTGCAAGGCCAAGAAGTACTCGAGGCTGGCCACCACATGCTCTTGGTACGGCTCAGTGAGCTTAAAGCCGACATCATCGCGGTTGACTTTACTCATCACCGGAAGCAAGCTCGGATAAGCCGACACGAGCTCAGAGGCGCTGCTGTAGCTTTGGGTCAAAGCATCTTCATGATAGCCACTGACTAAGTTACTGAGCAGCAAGCAATTGCTTTGCGCGTTCAGACTTCCTTGCAGCTGAGCAGTCGTCAGAACCTGACCGGACGGCGCGCTAAAGAGTTTGTGCTCCTCGGCAAAAGGATAGCCCCAGCTTAAATACAGGCTAGGCAGATAGGACGAGCCATCGTGGCTTAAGCAGTAATTTAAGCCATGGGTGAGCAAGAGGCGCTGCACAAATTGGGCATCACTTTCCCCGTGCTGTACCCAGATTTGCTGCGTGGACTTTAAGGCCGCCGGCAGCTTCTCTTCGTCCAGCACTATACATTTTTGTGGAAGATAGTCCGAGAGCACAGCAAGCAGCACTTCCAGTACGCAGTGGTTAGTAAAGGAGCGCAGATGATGCTGGTCAGCCATAGCATGCAAGGGCGAGGCTAAGAGCAGCTCATAATGATAGAGATTGCTCTTTTGTCCCTGATAGTGCATCGTCGCCGTCTGACCCAAAAACTTAGCCGCCCGAATCTGTCCGCACAAAAAGCGATAACTCAAGGCCCCCGGCTGACCTGCAGGCGCCGCACGCTCTTGGGTGAGCTTAAGGCGCGCATTTTGGCCATGCACTAAGGAGCGTAAGGCACTGGGATTTAAGAAGTTAGTAGCCAGCACTTCAATGGTCGCACTGGCACTGATATCAAGTCCCTCGTGCAGCGTCGCCTTGAGCACAAAGAGCCCTGAACCCAAGCCCTGAGCCGAGCTAATAGCGCTATCGGCAAAGCTCAGCTCGATTTGTTGACAATTAGCCATCGCAAGTACCTCGCATCACGCCACCTAAGTTATTGCCAGCAGGCTGCGCACCGCCCAGCCATTCACCCCAGCTCACGCCCAACCATTCACCCCAGCTCACGCCCAACCATTCACCCCAGCTCACGCCCAGCCATTCACCCCAGCTCACGCTCAGCGCATCGCTCGCCTCAGCTACCAGCGCAGCCGCCCCAGCGCAGCTATCCACCAAGCTCACGCCCAGCCTGATGCGGGCTAATAGCTGTCCGAGCTATCATCCTTGATACCAAACTGTTCCTTGCCGCGTTCGCGCGCCGAGCTATCGATTTCGCCCAAGAGTTGAATAAAGTCCATATCAGCCATCGCAATCGCGCGCTTGAGTAAAAAAGGCACTGGCGAGGTCGGCTCTTTGAGCTGAAAGTAAGCGCTGCACTTTTCGATCAAGGTGAGCGCATCTTTGCGGCTGGTGATCACCACATCAGCCACGCTCAGCGGGCGCGCTACCGCGTTGCTGGCAGCAGGTGCCGCAGGCACAGCCGTACCCGCAGCGCCCATGTCCCCAACGGCCGCCTCCCCAGTCTCCTCAGCCGCGCCTACAGCAGCGCTGACCTCCTGGCCAAAATGCTGCCAGACGCCTAAGATTTTCTGGAGACGCTCAAATTGGAGGTAGCCTGTGTCCTGCAAGTGCTCATTGACGCTATGCTCAAGCTCATTAAGCGCGCTTAAAGCTGACTCAACCTCAGTGCACATCGCGCTCACCGCTTGTGGCCCGACCGCCTGAACTTGCGCGCTTAACAGGGCCAAGTCGATTTCGTCTTTGTTTTCGATCGTGCCCTTAGCTTGGAGCAAATCCTTTAAGGTGTACGGCGCTCCTGCCACCAGCTTGAGGCGGCCCAAATGACTGAGGAAGTCGATCGGGTCATTGACCGTATTTTGTGGCGACAGTGTTGAGAGGATATTGAGGCGCTCGGTGGGATCTAAATCATCATCAGGATCAAGCTGCGGGTAAGCCTCGCTCCACAGTTCGCGGCTTAAGAAATTAAGCAAAGCAAGGCCATGATTAAAGCCAGCAAGGCCTTGGTTGACGGTCAAGGCGACGGTATAGAACACCGCGACCCTAAAGTCACGGGTTTGCTCCCACAGCGCGGCGCAATGCTTTTGTAAGGCTTTAAAATCCGCGCCCTGCTCGACGCCATCCTCATCACCGAGCGCACCGCCTCCATGCGAGCTTGCTTCATCCTCCAAGGCAAGATAGATCGGGTCGTACTCAAGGTTAACCCCGGCTGGAGAATCGGCGCTCAGTACGCTTAGTTCTGCGTCAAGCTCGCTCATAGCAGTACTCCTTTTAATGAAAATCAGCTCTTAATTGCCCCGAAAGCGCAGATTAGGCGGCACTACCCCAGCCTGACCTGCGCTCGCACCATTAGATTCAGGTGGTGCTGCCACCTTGGAGCCTGCCGCTTGCAACTGTGCGCGCATTTGCTGGAGCTCTTGGCGCAATTGTTCCTCCGTGCGACCGCCTGTACCAGGCTGGCTCGTAACAGCTGCGTCCGCGCTGGCCTTAGGGCTGGGCCCCGGCCCAGTCATTTGCTCGATTTGCTGATGTAAGCGCTGGAGCTCTGAGAACAATTCAGCTTGCACCTCCGCTTGTGCCTGGGGCGCACTCAAGTCAGCACCCGCTGCCCCCAAAGGCGCGGCACGGGCGCCCAAGGCACCAGCATTTGCAGCGGCGGCATCAGGAGTAGGCGTCGCTTGCTGCTGAGGCGCCACGCCCAGTGACTGCATGATTTGCGCGATACGCTCTTGATGGAGGCTGACCCCACGTGCAACATACGGGGCCCAATTGCTCTTGCCTAAGAGGCACTCATAGCCAAATTCATAATAGCGCTGGAAACGCTGTGCAAAGTTAAAGACTCCGCCTTGCTGTAAGGCACAGCTTAACAGCAAGCAATTTAAGCCATTGCTCATCAAGCCTGCTGGGGTTGGGATCACTTGCTTGCCTTGGGGCACCAGATCACCAAAGCTCCAAAAGGCGACCAGGCTCAACAAACCCTCAATCTTATCGGGGATCTTATTACCCAGCTCTAAAAGACGCTGGGCATTGACCTCATCAGGCGCAGCGATATAGGCAAATACGGCATCAAGACAGGCGGCCTTATCCTTAGTTTGTTGCTCGGTGTCCACCGCAGGCAGCGCCGATTTAACCAAGGCGACGGTTTCTTGCCGAATTTTTTCGACCTTAGCTTCAATCTCCTGGGTCGCAGCGAAAATCGGACTATTAGGATCAATGCGCCCGCTCATCCCAGTACGCTTTTCTTCTGCTTCAAGCTCCACGGCTTGATTGATCAAGGAATTGAGCAGCTCCATCGGCTCCATTCCATGGATGCTTTTAAATTTAGCGTTTTGCTCGGCCAGGGCTTGGTCGGCAAAATCAAACAGCGGCGCCGGAATGATTTGTCGCAGCTGTTGCTCGATCTCCTTTAAGCGCGCTTGAGCCGCTCCTAACTGTTCCATGACCTTAGGATCTACGGCCAACTCTTGGGCCGCCTGTTGCTGCATTTCGGCCACAAAGGGTGGCAACTTCATCGGGCGTGGCTTGGCTACATCACTCAAATCTTTAACCGGAGCAGGCTTGTGCAAAATCTCGGTGAGCACATCGACCACGCAGCGATAGCCCCACCACACGGCCATACGATGATGCAGATTGTAGGCAAGGAAGGTACAAGCATCCTTGTACTCGCTCTGAGCACTTAAGGCCGCGAGGTAATCGGTGCTCAGCGGATAGCGCTGCGCTAACTGTTGTTGCGCCGTGGTCAGTTTGAGCTGTTCTTGGCTTACTACCTCAGCTACCTGCGCATGCAAATGCAACAGCTCATGTTGATTAAGCCAGCTTAAATCATCGGCCATCGAGAACCTCTCTTTCGCTCAAACTCTGCCTTTTCTTGCATCCCAGCCCCGCTTATCTCATATCCAGCGCTTGGGTCGAGATATTGGAGGCTCCCGCATTAGTAGCAGTGGCCTCGGCTGAATTGGCAGAGCCCGTAGATTCATTCTCTACCCCAACGACTTCGTTGCCATTGCCTTGCACCTCTTCTTGGGAACCTACGACATTTTGCTCGACGATCGCCTGTTCGCTGTGCTCGGCGCTCGAGTCACGCACCGAAACCCGCGATGCGCTCTTTGATGGTTCCACCACATCGCTGCCGGCCAAGGACTGTTTATGACGCGATGAGACCAACAGCTTTTTTAAGCCGTTTAGAGCCACATCCTTGGCAAACACAATGGCGGCACTACCCAAGATACCCATTTCTGCCGCAATCTCCGCAGTGTCATCTTGTGTTTTTTCATCTGATGGGGCCATCGCCACCCTCCCAGCTCAAAACAATCTGCTCATATTATAGCTAAACCACGGGCTCAGCTCAGCGACACAGCTCCAATTTCCGGCTTAAACATCAGAAGTGGCTGGCCCAAACCTTTGGCTCTGAGCTCAACCCCATATCGGGGCGAGCTCGGGGCGTTTTTTTTGCTTGGAGCAGGGCCAAACCTCATAGTTTTGAGCCGGTAATTAACGCTAAGTTGTCAATTTGCGCACGGCGACTAGGCTATCTTAGCGCTAGGCGGCCTTAATTAATGAGTTTAAGACATGGATTGGGTGGTTGGCGCGCTTACCCTCCATGCGTGCCACCTGCGAGCGGCACGAAAAGCCGGTGACTAAGCACTGAGCAAATGGACGCTCATGGAGCTTGCCTTGCCAATTTTGCTCGTAGACCTTGCGGCTCTCCTCTTGATTTGGTCGCATATGGCCAAATAAGCCTGCCATACCGCAGCAAGCCACCGGAATTGGCAACAAGCTCAGGCCAAAGGCGGCAAAGACCTCTTGCCACATGCGCACTGAGGTTGGCACCAAGGCCTGCTCGGTGCAGTGACAGAACAGATAGAAGTCCTGGCTAAAGTTGCACTCAGGGATGGTATCTGCGGCGACCTCAGTTGGCACAACCGTAGCCTTGCTCTCATGCAGTACCGCTTGCACCTGCTCCTTGAGCGCGGCGGCGCGCTTTAAGAATTGCTCGGAGGCAAGAGCCTGCTTTAACCACTCCTCAGGTAAGAGCACCTTAAACTCAGGGCAGTTCGGCACTAAGCTTGGGTACTCGTCGCGATAGCAGATAGTTAAGGCTGGATCAAAGCCCACTAAGGTGACGCCCTTGTTATAGAGGCCACTTAAGCGCACAGCCTGCTTTCTGGCGCACTTGATAAACTGGCCACGGGCACCACGGATCACCATGAGCTTGCCATTGGTGTATGGCTTTAAGATGGCCACTCTAAAGCCTAAGGCTTTGATGAGCTGAGCCCACTCAATTAAGGCGTCGGCCTCGTAGCCTGCGGTGAAGGCATTGGTGACCACGATGACATCGTAGTGGGCCGCACGCTCGGTTGCTTCCTTGATCTTAAGGCATGGAATACCGGCGGCCTTAGCCTGCGCGGCAAGCGGCACGGAGTTAAAGCGCGGCACGTCGACGAACTTGCAGACCTTAGCTAAGAGGAACTTGCTTAAGCCGTTGTCCATCAAGGCATTGCCGATCTTCGGGAAGCGCGCCATCAACGGAGTGGTGCGCTCGGCATTTAAGGTCAAAAGATCCATGCTTGGACGCAGATAGCGGCTGTAGTAGAAGTTCAAGAAGCGCGAGTTGAGTTCGGCGGCGTTCACATGCGCTGGGCATTGGGTCTTGCACGACTTGCACGCAAGGCAAGTGGCGACATGACCTAAGTACTCGTGATTGAAGTCGTCCCGTTCAAAGATAGTGTGGTAAGTGCGCGGACCTAAGTTCTTGAGGTAGGTCAGGCCCTCCTTGAGGTAATCACCCAAGGAGCGATCGGCGCGCGAGGCGGCCGCGAGCAGCTCTTGTTCGGCGGCATCGATATCCACCTGGCGTTCGGTCATCAGGCGCAACCACTCGCGCATCAAGCCCGAATAGCCCTTTGGCGACTTCACGTGGTCGTGGCTGTAGCGATAGCTTGGGCACATCAAGGCGGCCTTAGAGTAGCTAAAGCACTGACCATTGCCATTGCAGTTTAAGGCCCCCTCAAAGGAGGTGCGCACCTTGATATCGATGGTGCGGTCAAGATCACCGCGCATCGGGTCATCAAGGGCTACCAGCTTGTCGGTCTCATTGCCCCATGGCACGCAGATCTTGCCTGGGTTTAAGCGATTTTCAGGATCGAAGATCGCCTTAACCTTGCGGGCGACCGGATAGAGCTCACCAAAGAAGACCTCGCCAAAGCAGGAGCGATAGCCACGGCCATGCTCACCCCACATCTGGCCGCCATACTTCTTCACCAGCTCAACTACCCCGTGCGAGATCGTGATGAGCTTTTGTCGATCTTCGTCTTGGGTCAGATCTAAGGCCGGACGGACGTGCATCAGGCCGGTATCGACGTGGCCGAACATGCCGTACTCGACGCCTAAGCCATCAAGCAGAGCGCGGAACTCGACTATGTAATCAGCCAGATTATCAGGAGGCACCACCGTGTCTTCAGTAAACGGTACCAACTTCTTAGCTCCGGCGGCTGAACCTAACAGACCTACTGCCTTCTTGCGCATGCCATAGACGGCACTGATCCCACTTGGGGTAGAGACAATCTGGGCTCCTAAAACCCCAGGACCTGCTTTCTTATTAGCGTTGCAAGCCTGAGCTAAAGCCTCGACCTGAGCGGCCTGAGCTGCAGCCTCAGCTTGGGCGCCATTAAACTCCACAATGTTAACGCCCATGATCTCAGCGCCCGGCACATCTTGAATGTACTCTTGGACCGTGAGCCAAACTGGATCCTTCTTAGCTAAGGTCAAGACCTTGGAGTCGACGGTCTCAACTGAGAAAGCACCGGCCTTAATCAAGGCATTGGCGTGGCGCAAGGCCGAGATGTAGTCTTGGTACTTGATCACGACTAAGGCGCGATAATCAGGCTTAACTGTTAAATCAAGCTCAGCCCCGACGATAGTAGCTAAGGTGCCCTCAGCGCCACAAATAAGACGGGCTAAGTTTAAAGTGTCAGTTTTAGCATCGTAAGCATGCGCCAGGTCATAGCCGGTGAGGAAGCGATTGAGCTTAGGGAAGTGCTGCGCCACCTGAGCGGCATTAGCCTTGAGCAGCTCATAGCATTCACGGTAAATCTCGCCCTCCAGACCCGGCAGCGCCAGCTTAGCCTGCAAAGCGGAACCCGAAACCGGGCCAAAGGTGGTCAAGGTACCATCGCGCAGCACCACCTCGACCGCGTTGATATGCTGCGAAGTGCGGCCGTACTTTAAGGAGCCTTGGCCAGCAGCATCATTGCTGATCATGCCGCCGATGCAGGCACGTGATGAGGTCGAGAGCTCAGGGGAGAAGAATAAGTTGTGTGGCGCGAGCAGCTCATTGAGCTCGTCCTTAATGACACCGGCCTCAACCCAGACATTGCGCGCGGCGACATCAAGCGCTGAGACGCGCTTCATATGGCGCGACAGATCGATCACAATACCTGAGGTCAAGGATTGACCATTGGTGCCGGTACCACCGCCGCGTGGGGCAAAGGCAAGCGCGGAGAATTGGCGCTCCGAGGCCAGCTTAAAGAGCTTGACCACATCTTCACGCTCTTGCGGGAATACCACGGCTTGCGGCATGCGCTGATAGACCGAGTTATCGGTGGCGCATAAGAGACGAGCCGAGTAGCTGGACTCAATCTCGCCCTTAAAGCCCGACTTAGCTAACGCCTCCAAGAACTTTTGGTAATTAGCCTCGACCTTGGCTAAATTAGCAATGCGCGGAATGATCCCGGCCATTACGCCTCCTTGAGCTCAGAGCAAACAGGAAAAAGAAAGAAAACTGGCGCGATCATAAGCCATTGCGTGACCGCGATCAAAAAATCTTGCCCCATAGCTGCGCCCGCCTCCGCCGCTCATTGCCCCATAATGGCGCAGAGCAGGCCTAGGCGTCCCCAAGGGCACAGCGCTAAGGCCCCCCAAGGACACGTGCTAAGAATCACCCAAGGACACACGCTACGGCGCATAAAAGATAAGGCGGCCTGAGCTGTGCGCCCAATGCCGCCTTCAAGTCAAATTGCAAGTCTAAGAAATCTAGCGTTTAGCGAGGGCCTGGACCTTGTGGAACCTGAGGCTGAGCTGCTGGGCCCTGCTCTAAGGACACGGCACGCTTTACATCAATCGAGGTCGAGAAGAAGTCCTTATCAACCTGACCGGAGATCTCGATTAACTCGCCCTTGGAGATAAAGGACCAGTCGTAGTCGTCATCCAGCTCAACTTCGATCGTGCCGGTATTGTCAGCAAACTCGTAGTGATCGTGGCCTAAGTAATCAACTAAGCGGCCGCGTAAGGTGACATATTGGTCATCACGAGCATCGCTCTTAACGGCTTGGATGGTGTTTAAGTTGGCAGTAAAGCCCTGTGGGGCGCCGCCGTTGCCATACCAGCCATCAGCGAAAGCGGCAGAACCGGCCAAGCAGAATACAGAGGTCACAGCTAAAACAGCTAACTTCTTCATAATCAAAAAAACTCCTATGTTCAAATTCTGTGAGGACAGAAGTCCCAGCTTACTTAAGCATCAAGTGCGCCTTTTTAGTGTAACTAGACACTAGTTTTACTGGGCAGGACGGGCATCCTTAACGTCGATCTTGACATAGCGGCGCTCGCGGTCGACCTTACCAAAGATAGTGATCTGCTGATCCTTGGAGATGTGGGACCAATCGCGATCATCGTCTAACTCGACCTCGATGCGGCCGGTGTCATCGGCGAACTCGTAGCGATCGTGGCCTAAGTAGTTGGTGAGACGGCCGGTTAAGGTGACGCGTTGATCGTCATAGCCGTTAGCTAACACCTGTTGGACGCTCTGAGGGGCGGCATTGGCGCCACCAAAACCTGCTGGGCCTTGGGTGGTGTATTGAGCTGGAGCCTGATCATTGCCAAAGCCACTGACAGGGGCAGCGAAGGCGGTACCGGCAACAACCGATAAAACAACAGCACTTGCTAAGGCGGTGAACTTGTTCATGGAGTACTCCTTAAGTAACAATCTGGGTCTAAGTTCCAAGCACAGAGCAATGGAAACTTAGGGGCGCTGCCTACAAAGTCAGGGGGCAGCATGGGTGATCACATCAGTTAGATGAAGGCGCCGTCTTAGTTAAGTGGGTGAGCGCGCTTAACCTCAACCTCGATGCGGCCGTCGTCATAGTCGACCTTGCCGTAAATCATGATGAGCTGGTCGCGATTGATGTGGGACCAGTTGCGGTCATCATCGAGCTCGACCAAGATAGAACCGGTTTTATCGGTGAACTCGTAGCGGTCGTGGCCGTAGTAATTGGTAAGCTTGCCCTTCATAGCCACGCGGGCATCGTCATAGTAGGACTGCTGTAATTGAGCGACGGTGACTACCGGCAGGTTAGGGGCGCCAAAGCCGCCTGGACCGCCGCGTAAGTTGTGATGGCCAAAACCACCAGGACCTGCGCCATTGGCTGCAGCAATGGACGAACCGGCTAAAGCTAAAGTAACAGCGCTTGCGAAAACGGCTAACTTATTCATGAAACTCTCCTTAGTAGAGCGGCAGACCACCAGCAACTAACTGCTTAAGGACTGCGCTAAGTTACTGACTCAAGCACTGCGCCACCGCCTAGGACAATGAGGGTGCGCTCAAGAAAAAGGCTTTAGGTCAGATTCCAGCACCTACTAAACAGCTGCTGACAACAGCAGCTGGTGGGGATTAGTAAGTACTGTGTTGCGTGTCTATGGGTTCATTTAAGCATGCGCTTCTTAGCCAAAACTTAGCGCAACTAAGCTTTTTGGTTTTTTTGCCAAAATGTTGCAAAAAGGTGAGCAAAATCCCTAAAAAACGCGATAAATAAGCCATTTTCCTAAGTTTCACTCAAGACAGCACTAAGGCTCAACTAAGGCAAAACAGGCACTTATGTGAAACTACCTACCCAAATTTGAATAGACACCACAACTTACGTTTTATGGTGAACTCCCCTGAGCCTAGCTCTAACAGGTGAGCGCCGCCGCTGCGATGTTTCTGGGCTTCTATTACATTTTTATCAGCAAAAAAGCCGGATCAATCGTTGGTTCGCGAGCAAACTAAGGATAAAATAGCAAGGTTGTGAACTAGGCTCGGATCGGGGTTCTGGTTTTTGTCAGTAATTACAAGGTAGGAGCCCACCGGGGAAGCAAGAGGTCATTATGGAAGGTAAAAGCAGCAAGCCTTTGATCATCATTACTGCCGCTTTGTCATTAGCCGTAATTACTCTCTCAGTACAGGTGGTGTTCTTGACCTTCACGGTCAAAGATCAAAAGGACTCGCTGCGCTATTTATCAAGCAGCTCCAATGTCTTCACGGTCAAGAACAAGATCAACACTCTGCAAAACAACTTGGTCGACATCTCGCGTGAGCTCGAGATCTTAAGCTCGAACTACAGCCGCATGCGCGATGAGGTCAATGCGATGCAGAACATTGTGAGCAAGGCCAGCAACGACTACCAATTCCTGCAACAGGAGCTGGTAAACCTCAATACCCGTATCGCAACCGTGGAAAAGCATGCGGTAAACTCTGAGTTCATTTTGCAAGGATTAGAGCGCGCCTTGATCGAGCATCAACAGCAAAAGGAGCATAAAAGCGATACCGCACCAGCTGCTGCCGCTGATGCGCAAGAAGAGCCAAAAAAGTAAAGCTACCAACACCAGCCGTGATTATTTGACTACAGATGGCCCACGAGGCCCTTTGTCGGATCTGGGCCATGAATCACAAATGAGGCGGCGCTTCCTCCCCCGAGTTACCTCGGGGGTATCCGCGCCGGTTTTAGATGAAGCGTCAAACAGAACGATCAGCAGAGCGCAGAAGCGTGCTTAGCTTATGAGAAATCGCTGGGAGCAGGTCTATAGGTCAACTACCCCGGTCTTACGACCGGGGCTTGAGCAATCGAGCCCAGGTTGACTAGCCTCAGTCCACCTATGGTGG
>CALXXU010000006.1 GCA_944392765.1 uncultured Anaerobiospirillum sp. | reverse complement strand
AGCGTAGATGAGGGGACTTTCTGGGGTCACCAAGTCTGCACCATTAAGAGGCATTAATTAATTTGTAACAGCCCCCAAGCATATTTCTTGACCAGGACAGATCAGTCCCACCGTCCGTGCTTTGAGAGGATTGTGCATGAAAGGGAACCGCATCACGTTAGAGGATATTGCCAAGCGAGTGGGCGTGACCAAGATGACTGTCTCACGCTATCTCACCAATCCTGAAAAAGTCGCTAAGGCCACCGGTCTTAAGATCAAGGCTGTGATTGATGAGTTCGGCTATGTTCCCAACCGTGCCCCGGTGATGCTCTCGCAAGCGAACACCAAGACGATCGGACTTGCGGTGTCCTCCTTCTCTAACTTGCTCTTCTCAGACTTAATCGATGGTGCCGAAGCGCGCGCTCGCCAGGCCGGTTACGAGATCATGCTGGCCCACACGGGCTATCGCATGGAAGAGGAGGAGCGCAAGGTCACTCAGCTCATGTCCTATCAGGTCGACGCCATGATCTTAACCGACCCGATCCACTCGCCCCTCACCGTAAAGAACCTTAAGATGAGCAATATTCCGGTGGTGGAGCTGATGAGCGTCATCGACCACCCGATTGACATGAATATCGGCTACAACCACAAGAAGATCGCCTATGCCGCGATCAAGGGCTTAATCAATAGTGGGCGCCGCAACATCATGTACTTAGCCGCGCGCATGGACACCCGTACCATGGACCGTCAAGCAGGCTATCTCACGGCGCTCAGGGAATATGGCATGGAGCCCCATATCTACGGCTCCGAGGCTCCATCGAACTTCACCATCGGTGCTGAGACTATGCGCAAGGCCCTGATGGAGTTTCCGCAAGTTGATGCGATCTTCTGCACCAACGATGACGTCGCGATTGGCGCCATGATCGCCTGCATTGAGCAAGGCGTGAGAATCCCCGACGACATCTCAATCTTAGGCTACAACGGCCTCAATATCGGCGACACCACCATCCCAAAGCTCACCTCGATTCGCACCGCGCGCTATGACATGGGTAAGAGCGCAGTCGAGCTGATCTTGATGCGTCTGCACAATGACCACACGCCTGACACGCATATGGAGCTCACTCCCATGTTAAGCCTCGGTCAAACTCTGACCATGGAAGAGAGCCAAGCGATCTCGCGCCACTTCGACACCCTCTACGCCCTCAAGCTGCCGCAATTCCCAGACCCCGAGGAAATGCACAAGCGCAGCGGGCGCCGCCGCCTGAGCTAATAACTAAGGCGCAAAACCAAGCGAACGCCCGGTAAGCGTCAGGTAAGAGCCAAACAAGCGCCCGGTAAGCGCCCGGTAAGAGCTGGGCAAGCGCCAGGTAAGAGCCGGGCAAGCGTCGAACCGCGCCCGCCCCCAAGGGCGTCAGAGCTAAACAAGGTCTTGCCCGCAAGAATAGCAGCGCGCACGACGTGCTAGCGCTAGCCTTAGCTTTGGCCTAAAATATGATGCGCTCGTTAAGTTAGCCTAAGCTAACTAAACAATGACAAGATTCCATAGTAACCGCTGGGAGAGGGGATAAATGATTAAAATTAAGACACCTGAAGAAATCGAGAAGATGCGTGTGGCTGGTAAGCTGGCCGCAGATGTTTTGGTCATGATTGAGCCTTACATCAAGTCGGGCGTCACTACCTTAGAGCTCGATCAGATCTGCCAAGACTACATCTACAACACCCAGCATGCTATCTCTGCCTGCTTAGGTTATATGGGCTATCCAAAGTGCACCTGCATCTCGGTCAACGAAGTAGTGTGCCACGGTATTCCTGGCGCCCATGTGCTCAAAAACGGCGACATTGTTAATATCGACGTCACCGTAATCAAGGACGAGTACTACGGCGACACCTCCAAGATGTTTATTGTGGGCGGTCAAACCACCCCTTTAAACAAGCGCTTAGTTAACACCACCCAAGAGTGCTTATACGCCGCGCTGCACAAGATTCACGATGGTGCTAACCTCACCATTGTCGGCGACACCATTCAAAAGATTGCTGACCGCGAAGGCTTTTCTATTGTGCGCGACTACTGCGGCCACGGCATTGGCAACACCTTCCACGACGAACCAACCGTACTGCACTATCGCAATCACGACAATGTGATGCTGCAAACCGGTATGACCTTTACCATTGAGCCGATGATCAATGCTGGTACCTACAAGTGCAAGGTCAATAAGAAGAATGGCTGGACCGTCACCACGGCCGACAAGTCTCCATCAGCCCAATTTGAGCACACCATTGTGGTCACCGACGACGGCTGCGAGATCTTGACCTTGCGTCCGGAGGAAGAGGGCAAAATCGAGCGCGTCCTGCACAACCTCATCTAAAGCCCGCCCCCTCTCACCACGAAAGGCGCCCCCGGCGCCTTTTGTTTTGCCCCAGTGCGGCATGGGCATGCTAAGATGAGTGCCATCAGATAGACAGCTCACCACAGCGGGGAGGTCAAGTTGTACGTTCAAATCAGTCTGCCGCACATTCAGCGCGATGTTAACCTCATTGAGGAGCAGCCCTTTGAGTCAGAGCTTGACTACACCCAGCTCAAAAACGGCCGTGAGTACTTAACGCAGCTCGAGGAGCGTTTAGTCGATCTCTTCAAGCAAGGTTATGCCATCAAGCGCCTGCTGCAATATCGCACCCACTATATGGATCTCTTGCTCCAAAAGCTCTACCACCATTTTGGTCTGAGTGCAGAGCACGACCTGACCTTGCTCGCCGTCGGCGGCTATGGGCGCGGTGAACTCTTTTTAAAGTCCGATATCGACTTGCTGCTCGCCTCCAAGGCCCCACTGTCTGAGCAGATGCAAGAGCAAATCTCGTCTTTTATCTCCTATCTGTGGGATCTCAAGCTTGATGTCGGTTCGTCGGTGCGCACTATTGCCGAGACGCTTGAGAACGTCAACGCCGATCTCACTATTTGCACCAACTTGCTCGAAACGCGCTTTTTATGCGGCAACTACGCCCTCTACCATGAGCTCTTGGATACGATTAAGCGCGACAGCACCTGGAACACTAAGCGCTTTTTCCACGCCAAGGTTGCCGAAGAATTAGAGCGCCACCACGCCTACAAGGACACCTCCTACGCCTTAGAGCCAGATATCAAACAAAATCCTGGCGGCATTCGCGATATCCACGTGATGCAGTGGATCGCCAATTTCCATTTCTCCGCGCGCACGCCTGAGGACATGTTGACCTTACAGTTCTTAAGCCACGAAGAATACGAAGAGCTGATCGAAAGCCGCGATGTGCTCTATCAAGTACGCTATGCCCTGCACGTGTGTACGCGCAAAGAAGACAATCGCTTAACCTTGGACTACCAGCCGATGGTCGCCGAAGCCTTAGGCTATAGCGGCAATAACAACGCCCAGGTTGAGACTATGATGCGCGACCTCTACCGCTCGCTTCGTCGCATCCGTGAGCTCAACTCGATGGCACTCCAGCTTGAAGTACTGCGCATCACTGGGCATTTGGGCGATGAGGAAACGCACTTTTTAAGCAATTACTTCATCAGCCGAGGCCCGCTCTTAGATGTCACCGACCATGACACCTTTAGCCGTGATAAGAGCAAACTCCTTGAGATCTTCCTCATCATGAGCAAGCATCCTGAGGTAGTGGGTCTGCACGTCAACTGTCTGCGCCTATTGCGCCGCACCAGAAGAGCCTTAACCAATTACTTAGTGGAGATCCCCGAGTGCCGCGCTATCTTCAAGAGCATCTTGGAGAGCCCACAGGCGGCCTGCATCGCCCTGCCTTTGATGCACGAGCATCGCATCTTATCGGCCTATATGCCGTCCTGGGAAAAGATCGAGGGCTTGAGCCAATTTGATATGTTTCACACCTACACGGTGGATGAGCATACCATTCGCGTCATCAAGAATATCGACCTGTTAAGCCGCTCAAACGACCCGACCCACACCCTATTCAAGCATGCCTACAATCAGCTCAGTAACCCTGAAATCTTAGTGGTCGCCAGCTTATTGCACGACATCGCCAAGGGCCAAGGCGGCCACCACGCCCAATTAGGTGCCGGTGAAGCCCTGTATTTTTGTCAGCTCCACCACTACACCCTCTACCAAACCCGTTTGGTCTCCTGGCTGGTGTACAACCACCTCTTGATGAGCGCCAATGCCTTGCGCCGCGACATCAACGATCCGCAGGTGGTCAATGAGTTCTCAAAGCTCGTGCAGGATGAGGAGCACTTAAATCTGCTCTACTGCTTGTCGGTAGCGGACATCAGTGCCACCAACGATCATGAGTGGAACTCATGGAAAGATCAGGTCTTCAGACAGCTTTACTTTGCCACGCGCCAAGCCTTAAGACATGGCTTGGAAATGCCGCATGACATCAAGCTGCACGCCAATGAAAATCAGGCACTGGCCCTAACCTATATGCGTGACCTCAATGAGCAGGACGTGCGCACCTATTGGTCCTACTTTAAGCCCAGCTACTTTATCTACTACACCCCCTTTGAGCTAGCCTGGCACACCCGCAATATCCTGACCTTTTGGGAATCAAGTCAGCCGCTCATTCTCTTTGCCCAGCATCCAGATGTTGGCACCGAGATGCTGATTTACACCAAGGAGGCCAAGGGCCCGTTCCACTTTGGCTATTTGGCCTACATCATGGCCAAGAAGCGCCTCAATATTCAGTCGTCGCAATTTATCCGCAATAAGCTCGGGCACTCGCTGTTCACCATTAAGTTCTTGTCGCAAAAGGGCGCCTGCATCGACAATGAGCGCTTGCACTCCATCCGCCGCGCCCTGCTTGATGGCAGCAACGAGACCCCAAATCTTGATGAGATGGACCAGCTCACCAGCAGCACCCAGCGCAAGGGTCAGATCTTCAAGCTGCCGACAGTGATCAACTACTTAAGCGAGCATCAAAAGGATAGCACCAGCATCGAAGTCTCGACCTTAGATCGCCCTGGCCTCTTAGCCAAGATCGGCATCACTTTCAGTGAGCTGGGCATCTACGTGCGCAGCGCCCGCATCACCACCACAGGCGAGCGCGCCGATGACTTCTTCACTATCACCGACAAGCAAGGCCGCGCCCTAAGCGAGCGCCTCAAGGACAAGCTCTTAAAAGCGCTCCAGCACAACCTCGACCCGCAGCCCAAGAACTAAAACCATAAATCAAGCTGCGCTCACACCAGAGCGCAACTAAAGTCGTGCGGCACTCCAGGCACGCCCAACTCCAGCTGCGCCTTACTCAAATGCGCCCCAAAAATGCGCAAATAAATCACCAAATCCTAGCCTTGCACCAAGACGTAGCAGCAATAAACGGGATTTTCTTGACAGCGCAAGGCGATGGGCTAAGATTGAGCAACTCAAAAACCTCACGGCCTAGGGCCGCGAGGCCCATTCAAGGATGCGAGGGAATTAGATGTCACAGCAACTGCAATCCATTATTGATGCTGCTTTTGAAGAGCGCGCTGTTATCACCAAGGACACTTGCGACGCCAATGTCCGTGCGGCTATCAACGACGTCATCGCGGGCTTAGATGATGGCTCGCTGCGCGTCGCCGAGAAGATTGACGGCGAGTGGGTCACCCACCAATGGATCAAGAAGGCTGTACTCTTGTCCTTTAAGCTTCAGGACAATACCTTAACCGAGATCCCAGGCGGCGCTTACTACGATAAGGTTCCATTAAAGTTTGAGGGCTACAGCGCCGAGCGCTTTGCCAAGGAAGGCTTACGTGCTGTTCCTGGTGCCGTAGTACGTCGTGGTTCCTACTTAGAGCCAAACGTCGTGTTAATGCCATCCTTTGTCAACATCGGCGCCCGCGTCGGTGAGGGCACCATGGTCGACACCTGGGCTACGGTCGGTTCCTGCGCTCAGATCGGCAAGCACGTTCACCTCTCGGGCGGTGCTGGTATCGGTGGTGTATTAGAGCCAGTACAGGCCGGTCCTACCATCATTGAGGATAATTGCTTCATCGGTGCCCGTTCGGAGATCGTTGAGGGTGTGATCGTCGGTGAAGGCTCGGTTATCTCGATGGGCGTCTTACTCGGTACGTCGGCCTGTCTTTCCGACCGCGCCATCGGCGAGGTCATGTCCGGGACGGTACCTCCATACTCGGTCGTAGTTTCGGGCAATCTGCCATCCAAGGACGGCAAGTACTCGCTTTACGCTGCTATCATCGTTAAGCGCGTCGATGAGAAGACCCGCTCCAAGATCGGCTTAAACGAGCTGTTACGTCAAGCCGAGGACGAGGTTCGCGCTTAATAGCACGCAGCTAAAGGGCAGCGCTTAACAACAAATAAGCCCAGGATCTGGACTTAGTCCCAAAACTCAGCTCACCGCTGAGTCCGACATCAGCCCAGCGGCTTAACGAGCCCTGGGCTTTTGTTTGGGCCACCAGAGTTTGTGCCCTAAAATGGCTCATCAAATGCCGAAATCTGGTAGAACGCCTAGATATTACCGCCAGGATCAGACCATAACGCGGTAAGATGCATCATTGATTGAATTGGGTCGCACCATAGCGTTGCATTTGCTGCGGAAAATGACCCAGATGACAGCAAAAGCCCACGCACAGCGCTGAGACATGGCTTAGATCTTGAAAATGCCTAAAAGCTATTATGGCCTAAACTAGGCTATGTCAGCTTTTTGAAGCGACCGTGTAGCAGGGCAAGGCAATTTTTCAACACCCTTGTCCCAAGAAAGGCCAAGGTGTGAGCACTGTCGGGTGCAGCGCCAGTGAACTTACGCAAGAACTGTTAGGAACGCAGAAGATGTTTGGCAAATCCAAGGCTAAAGACTCGACCGAACCTAAAGCAGCAGACACTGCTAAGGCCAAGGCTCCAACTAAGAGCAAGGCCACGGCGGATAGTGCCAGCACGGCCAAGTCCAGCACCGAATTGCCATCACTGCGTGAGGTGCAAGAGCAAAAGAAGCGCGAGCGCGACGCCAAGATTGCCGAGGCTAAAGAAAAGCTGCGCGAGGCGGTGCATCAAAAGAAGCAGCACGCGCTCGAACGCCGCCAGAAGCTAAAGGCCAAGCGCAAGCGTGACCTCACGATCTTCATCATCGGCTTGTTCGTCATGCTGACGATCTTGATCTACGCCTTCCCGTCGCCGTTCATGATCGTCTTCAGCACCCTCTTGCTGTTCACCTTCTTCTTCTTGGGTATCGCCTACCAGCGCATGATTATGCAGCTCTTGGTGGTAGCGGTGGCGTGCGTGATCATAACCTCGCTCTTCTTCACCGCCGTCTATAGCCTTTAGCGCAACCAAGCAGCTCCAAGCAGCATTAACCACCGACCGCAGCGGTCGGTGCCCGATAAGCGCTCGGTGCCCAATAAGCGCACCACGCGGATCAACGCGCTAGTGGTAGATTTGGATTGGATGACAAAACGCAGAAGCTTCCATCGCCTAGCTTGTGAGCTGAGTTAGAACTCACTATCCTGCGCCAACCTGCTCTGCCTCAAGCTTGTCTCGGGGCAATATCTGTTTTGCTATGCAAAGCGAATCTACCACTAGTTTCGACTAGCCCCACGCGCGCTCGTTCCAACCCAAGCAACCAGCTTGGGTGCTATCACCAGCATCCACCCCCACACGCGTGCGCAGCACTAACGCTGAGCGCTGACTTGCCACCGCCTCGACCTCGCTTGCCTCCGACCACCGCGCCCCTCACAGGCTTAAGTTGCATAGCCACACATCTAGCGCATCCGGCTCAATGCGCGCATCCAACCTTTGGCCCCCAAGCGAACCTTGGGTGGGCGTTTGATCAAGCGTCCCACTACCACCGCCCACATCATCACCTCGTCGATACCAGGCACAGGGTCCGGCACGACGGTGTTAATGATCGAGATAAGAAATTGCAGCCACACCGGTGCCAAGCAATACAGCACAGCGCCGATAATCACAACCACAAAGCCCATAATGCTCTCCTAAATTAAGACGGGACGGTCCAGCTCGGACTCATTATCATCGAGCGGTGGTGCCGGACGCCATGGGTCATCCTCGAAATGCCATGAATCGTCGTCCTCAGACGGTGGGTCATCGTCCTTTAGCGGTGGCGCTGGACGCCATGGGTCATCCTCAAAATGCCATGAATCGTCATCCTCAGACGGTGCCTCATCGTCCTCCAGCGGCGGCGCGTGATGCCACTTACCCTCAGACTCATCGTCAGGTGAGTCGTCTTCAAGTGGAGGCGCCGGGCGCCACTCACCCTCAGCTTCCTCGTCACCTGAGCCGTGCTGGCCATAGCGCTCAAGCAAGCCCAGCACGCCCTCTAAAAACTCCTCGGGCGTGATGTGCTGAGGCTGCGCTTCAGACTGATCCTCAGAGCGCTCGGAGGCAGCAGCAGCCACCGGCAGCAGCGTCAGCGCGGCACCGAAAGCCAGCACACCTAAAAGCTTGGATTTTGCCATCGCCATCCCCACAAAGTGACCATTACCGGCCTCAGTATAGCCCGAAAAGAGCAAACCCCATCAGCAGTCTGACAGGGTTTGTGAGCGATAACCGGGCGAGCCTAGCCAAGAGCTTAGCCAAGGACTTAGCTAGGGGCTTAGCCAGGGATTTAGCTAAGGGCTTAGCCCTGGTTGCGCGGGGCAAAGGACATGCGCGCGACCGGCTGGCGTCCTTGCTGCGGCTGCATGCGGTTAGGTGGCGGCATCATGCGGCCACCTTGCGGTGCTCCCTTGCCCTTGGCATCGTCAATCAAGATCATGGCGAGCTTACGCAGGCCATCGAGGCTATCCGAGAACGGCACTACTTCCTTCATGCCCTGCTGGGTAAACTCGTCGATGTACGGCTTGATCATCAAGGCCTGGTCAATACGCGGATCAGAGCCACGCTGGTAGGCGCCAATCGAGATCAACTCGCGGTTTTGGTTATAGAGCGCAATGCACTGGCGGATAGTACGCGCCATCACCATATGCTCTTCGGTGATGACCGCAGGCATAACACGCGAAATCGACTTCTCAACGTCAATAGCTGGGTAGTGACCGGAGTCAGCGAGCTCACGTGAGAGCACGATGTGACCGTCCAAGATGGCACGGGCCGCGTCGGCAATTGGGTCTTGCAGATCGTCACCTTCGACTAAGACGGTGAAGAAGGCGGTGATCGAGCCTTGGCCTTCAGCGCCGTTACCAGCACGCTCGACTAAGGCTGGGAGCTTAGCAAAGACCGAAGGTGGATAGCCCTTGGTAGCTGGAGGCTCACCGACTGCGAGCGCAATCTCACGCTGGGCCATGGCATAACGCGTCAAGGAATCAAGTAGCAACAGGACATTGTAGCCTTGGTCGCGGAAGTACTCGGCGATCGAAAGCGTGGTCTCACAGCCCTTAAGACGCATTAAAGGCGAGGCGTCCGCTGGCGCGGCGACCACAATCGAGCGCGCACGACCTTCCTCACCTAAGATGGCTTCAATGAACTCTTTAACCTCACGACCACGCTCACCGATGAGGCCCACCACCACGATATCAGCGGTAGTACCACGGGTCATCATGCCCAAGAGCACCGACTTACCAACACCAGAACCGGCAAACAGGCCCATACGCTGGCCTTGACCTACGGTAAGTAAGGAGTTGATCGCACGGATACCAACATCGAGGTGCTGGCGAATTGGGCGGCGTGCCATTGGGTTTAAGCGCGTGGCCATCCACTGGACACTTTGGCCCTTATTTAACGGGCCTAAGCCGTCAATCGGCTCGCCCATACCGTCGATCACGCGTCCGAGCAAATGAGGACCGTACGGAAATTCGCGCATACCTGAGATCGGGTAGACCTTAGCGCCCGGTGTGACACCTGCGACCTGCTCAGTTGGCATCAAGAAGATGGTTTCACCCGAGAAGCCTACGACCTCGGCCTCAAGGTCACCTTGAGGCAGCTCAATGCGGCAGCGATCACCAACTGCGACCTTAAGGCCGACCGCCTCTAAGGTTAAGCCAACCACGCGGGTAAGTTTGCCCACGACTTGAGGCGCCATTTCGGTCTCAGGCAGGTCGATCGACTTTAAGCGCGAGAGCAGATTATTCATGACAGAGCCCCCTAAACCGTACCAGCAGGCGTAATAGTTTCAACCTGAGCTGGGTCAGCGGCCGGTACCTCTTCGGCGCCACCGTGAGCTGTGGCCATCTGCTCAATTGAAGCGTTCTTAATCTTGGCTTGAGCCGCAGCAATTTGCTCAGCTTGGGCTGCATCGGCGGCGGCCTTAGCATCAGCGGCGGCGGCCTCAGCATCAGCGGCCGCAGCCGCAGCGGCCTGAGCCTCTTGAGCGGCACGTGCCTCCTGCATTTGGCGCTCTAACTCAGCGGCCTCATCAAGCTCAGCTGCGCTTTGGGCACGCGCCGTATCGAGCGCGGCCACCTCAGCCTCACTCTGCGCCTGCTTATGGGCGGCATCGAGCTCAGCGGCATCAGGATCAAAGTCAGGATCCAAGGTCGGCTGGCGATTGGCAGGATTGAGCTCAGGATTACGTGCGGCTTCGGCATCAACCTGGGCCGCAAGCTCAGCGGCAAAGTCAGGCTTAGGGGCGAGCGCCGCCATATTCTCAGCGATGCGATCGGACATGCCTAAGATATCGCGTGGTGGGATGAGTGGCTTCTTTGGCATCTCATCGTAATCAGGAGCGCCGGTGATCACTTCCTTACGGGCCGAGCTGACCGCATCGGACGAGCCGGTTAAGAAGTCGCTGATCAAGGCGTCGATGCGATCATCGATGCGCCATTGCACCGAGCTAATCTTGGTATTGACCGTGATATCGCCGTCCTGCATAGTCTCGTCCGGCTGCATATCCCAGCCTTGCGAGTTCATATAGTCACGACCAATAGCTGCCACCATCAGAGCGTAATCATTCTCGCTCAAGCGAATTTCAGCGCCGTGCTTGGCTTCAGGCAGGAGGGTGTAGCACTGCTCGATGCAGCGCTTTAAGTATTCAACATCACCCTTGAGCTCGCGCTTTAAGATTACGCGGGCCAGGCGCGAAATGATGTAGACGATTTCGTCGGTGACCGTCTCATCAATCTCACGAATTGGGTTAGCGAGCATATCGGCTAAATGGCGGAAGCGATCAGCTTGGGTTGTGACCATATCGCTCCCGGCCGCGAGGCCCGCCTCTTGGCCCTTAGCAAAGCCTTCATCGCGCCCTTGGCGGAAGCCGTCTTGGTAACCGGCGGCGGCGCCATCCTTCTTGCCTTGGTTAAAGCCGTCGTATTTACCTTGCTCCACGCCCTTGGTGTAGCCTTCAGCGTGGCCTTGGTTTAAGCCCTCGGTATAGCCTTCATTGCGCGCGGTATTGCGGATTGCCTCCAGCTCCTCTAGCGACACCGGATCAGGGGCTGGAACCTCTTCAGGTTCGGCGGGAACCTCAAGACCTGCGGCCGCGTTCGCGGCATTAACCTTAGCTTGATCGGACTCAGCCTGCTCGATTTCGGCGATACGCTCAGCCTCTTCCTTGGCCATCTTGAGGGCTTCTTCGTGGCGCTTGAAGTAGCCGCCCACCGGGTAGCCCAAGGCATTAGTCGTTATCGGCTTGCCATCATCAAACAGAGGCCATTGCATGGCCGCAAAGCCTTGCGCTTCTGCGCCGCTGATGATGTTGACCTCTTTGAACTCTTGGGCATGGATGTTTTCTTTAATCGATTCGACGACGCGGCTAGGATCGACCTTACCCGCCATGCTGCCAAAAGGATGGTCACTATTGGCCATTGCTCACAACTCCTAAAACCAAAGCGCCCGACGCGCGCCTCACCGGACCAAGCCCCTACCTCGGCGCGCTCACCACAGGAAAGCTCACCAAGGTGCGCTAAAAGACCGGTGCCTATCCCCTGACCGGTGCAACAGCTGGGCCAAAAAATCCCAGCAAGCTTAGCATTAAAGCCATTCTTAGGACAATCTCAGAGCAGGGCCAGCCCCGTGTCAACTGGTGTTCTGACCGTGATAGCTTGCGCCAGCTCCTAAGATGACAACACCCCAGAACGCCATGCGTTCTGGGGTGTATAAGGCCCCAAGCCAACAGGCTGGGGCAAAGCCCCGTCCCGTAAGAGACTAGGGCAGGCCTCTCTCCACTCAGGAGAGGAACGCCAACGGCTACTCGATGAAGTCGTCGGCAGCGCCGCCACGCGACAGCACGATCTGGCCTGCATCCGCCAGCTTGTGGGCGATGGCCAGGATTTCCTTTTGGGCGGCTTCGACGTCGGAGATCTTGGTAGGACCCATCGACTCCAAGTCCTCCTTTAAAGCCTCGCGGGCACGTGAGGACATGTTCTGGTAGAACTTCTCGCGTAAGTTCTCGTCGGCGCCCTTTAAGGCCTTTTCTAAGACATCGTTCGGGATATCACGCAGCAAGGTCTGAATCGAACGATCGTCAACCGTACCCAAGTTCTCGAAGACGAACATGAGGTCTTGGATCTGTTGACCCATTTCCTTGTCTTGGGCCTGGATGGCGTCCATGAGCTGGGTCTCGGTGGTGTTGTCGAGGTAGTTCATGATGTTGGCTGCCGACTTCAAGCCACCAATCTTGGCCGACTGAGTACCAGCAGAGCCCGCGAACTGCTTCTCCATAATTTCGTTTAATTCCTGGAGCGCAGCTGGCTGAACTTCCTCTAAGGTGGCGATACGCATGATGAGGTCCAAGCGCACCGTCTCTGGGAACTGACTTAAGATCTGCGCCGATTGCTCTGGATCTAAGTAGGAGAGCACGATAGTCTGAATCTGAGGGTGCTCATTTTGGATGATCGTAGCCACCTGGCGGGCGTCCATCCACTTGAGGGAATCAAGACCGTGGCTACCCGAGCCCATCGAGATCTGATCGACTAAGTTGTTAGCCTTATCCTCACCTAAGGCGGCAACCAGGGCGTTCTTAACGAAGTCAGACGAGCCTAAGCCGATGTTCGAGTGCTTGGTGATATTGGTCAGGAAGGTCTTATGGACGGCGTTAACGCTATCTTGGGTGAAGTCCTCAAGCTCAGCCATACGGATACCGAGCTTTTGCACCTGCTTTGGTTGCAAATTACGGAAGAGCGCAGCGGCATCTTCCTCCGACAAGGACAGCATCAAGATAGCAGCCTTATCGATGCCCGAGAGGCGCTCTAAGGCCATCTTCTCGTCATCAGAGAGCTCCAAGCCATTATTGGAAGGAGCAACAGGATAGCTCATCTGCTGTCCACCTTGGCGTACGAGTGCGCGATCTGACATAGAAAACCTCAAAAGTAAGGGCAAATAAACTAAGCACGGCCGACCAAGCCCAAACCACAGGCCCGTGCGACCACCAAGCCGCTAAACCCAGAACCACGAACCAAGCCCACCGAGACCAAGCCTGACTTGCGACCAAGCACCATCATGCGATCAGCTAGGCCTTGCAACCAAGCCCACCGAGACCAAGCCTGACTTGCGACCAGTCACGGCTTGAGAGCCGCTACGGCTTGCGCTCATGGCACTGGGTTTAGCGCCTTAATACAACAAAGGCTTCAGGGGCGCACGGTGGGGGCTAACCCCCACCTCAAGCCTGAAGCCTCGTAAATTCTTACAGACCGTTGTTCTGGCTCTTGTTAGCCTTCTTCTTATCCTTCTTGTCACGCATGTCGGAGTTAATCCATTCACGCAGAACTTCAGCCGATAATTGAGGCTCGTTGGAGACCAAGGTACGAACAGCGTTGAGCAGATCCTCATCACGGTGCAGGTTAGGCAATTCGATACCACCCTGCTGGTTGATGTTGTAGATCTGATCGTTGAGCTCGTTTTGAGCAGCGATGAGGTTGAGATCGTCTTCACCACCCAAGGCTGAGCCATTGTCCATCTCGAGTTGACGCTCCAGCTCGATATCCTCGGCCGAACGACCACGCAGCAGGCGGTTGATCATTGGGCGAACCACGAAGACCACCAAGACTAAGATAATGAGGACAGCGCCACCAATACGCAGGATGCGTAAGAAGGCTTCTTGCTGCCACCAAGGCAGAGCAGGCTGGACGTCGTCGTGTGGGAAGGCCACGCTTTCTACCGCGACAAAGTCACCGCGACTCTCATCTAAGCCTAAACCACCGCGAATGAGATCAGCGATCTTGTCGAGCTCTTCTTGTGGACGTGGGGTGTAGCTGACCGCACCATCATCAGAGGTGACGCGCATATGGTCGACCGCGACCGATACCGTTAAGCGCTGGACGCGATTGGTTGGGTGCACGGTGTGACGAATCGTGGTATCAACCTCGTAATTGCGTACGGCCTCACGGCTCTCATCGGTTGCCGTCTGAGTATCAGACGCTTGAGCAGTACCGTTACGCAGCTGCTGCGGAATGGTGGCGTTAGCAGGAGGTTGATTGGACAGAGAACCAGGGACGCCATATGGAGCACCTTCGTCTTGTGGCGTGCGGGCCTCACGTAAGGTCTCCGAGCGTACCGCTTGGTTTTCTGGGTTAAAGAACTGGCGGGTTTCTTCCTCGATGGTAGTGTCTAAGGTGACATCAACCTCCGCAGAGTAATTGCCGTAGCCCAGCATTGGACGCAAGATGCTGTCTAACTTATCGCGGTACTGAGCCTCGCGTAAGGTGCGCATCTCAAATTCTTTTTGCAGGCGATCATCAGCGGTATTCTGCTTTGACTCAGCGCTGAGCAAGGTACCGTTTTGATCGGTGACGGTGACGTCCTTAACTAAGAGGTTATGCACCGAGGAAGCGACGGTATAGCGAATCGAGTTGACGTTATCCGGCGTGAGGTAGGAGCCACGCTGCAAGGTGACCACGACCGCTGCTGATGGACGCTGTTGGCTGCGGGCAAAGACGTTATCGCGCGGAATCGCCAGGAGCACGGTAGCATGCTCGACGCCATTGATACGCTCGATCGCTTGCGCCAGCTGCATCTCACGGCTGTGCTTAATACGCTCGGACTCTAAGCGCTGGGATACACCAAAGCCGTTATCGCGCATAATGAGCGCGTCTTGTTCGGCAATGTGGTTGACGGCCACGCCGTTACGCAGCATCGCCTCACGCACCGTGGTGTAATCGTTAACATCAACCAAGATGTTATCGCCGCTTAAGGTGTAGTTAAAACCCTGCAGCGATAAAAAATCTAAGACCGGGCCCATTTCCTCAGGAGTGTAACGGCCTAAGGAGCGCAGGGATTGGTTTTGGGACGAGGACTGAAGCGAAAGCAGACCAAAGATGGCGCCGGTTAAGAACAGCACCAAGAAGCCCATAATAATGAGCTTGCGCAGGATCTCGCCATTATGCAGGAACTCGTTGACGCGGCCTTTGAAGTTATTGTTAGCCGTAGGGGTAGCGTTCATGGTTGAACCGACGGTTCCACCAATACGGTTACCATCGTCACCGCCCAGTTCAGGAATAGCTTCGTCAGCGGCTTGAGCTACCGTCTGCGCTGGAGCAGTCGTGGCAGGATCAACAAGAGCCGTAGCATTTGGGTCTTGTGGCACGCCGCCAGCGGCTACTGGGAACGAATTGTCTGACATTTTCTATCCTTTAACCCAAAGACTAAATCTGCATCTGCATGATCGATTGATAAGCATCAACCAGCTTATTGCGGATCTGCAAGGTTGCTTCAAACGCTAAGCTCGACTTGTTCGAAGCAATCATAACGTCGGCAAGGGAAATCGAACGATCACCCACATCAAAGCGGGCTTGCATCGAGGAAGCTGTGTTTTGCAACGAGTTAACGTTTTCGATTGCATCGGTTAACAGCTGTTTAAACTCGCCTACCGTGGCTCCAGCGCTCCCGGCAGGAGCGTAAGGAGCAGTGCCGGTATTGGTCACCCCGGCAACTGGCTTATCGCGCAGTGCGGCAGCGGCAGTCATACCGGTGAAGAAATCGCTTTGACCGGAGAGGTTAACTGCCTGCTCGGCATTACCTAAAACATTGTTTTGGGCCAATTGCTGCGCGGACAGCTCTTGTCCTCGCTGTGCCATCGAGCTCATCTGCGCATTCATGCGCTCAAAGTGGCTCATCACTGAGCTCTGGCCGATGCTATCTACGCCCACCATGTCCTTGCTCCTGTCAGAGAAATGACGAATAAAAATCAAGCTGAGTGCAACTAAGTCAAAAAGCATGCCATGGCTCACAAAGTCAAGCCCACAGCAATCACAGACTCATCTCAGCTTCCGCCGCATCAAATCAAGCTTAGCGCGCAGCTCAAAGCGCGGTCGCACCTCACCACACAGGCAAGCGCAAGCCTAGTTCCAACCAAGGCCAAGCCCCAAAAACCAAGCTCCAACCAACCGAGCCACAAAGTGAGCTCCCAAAGAGCCACAAAGTGAGCTCCCAGCCGAGCTACCAAAGAGCTAACTCAGGGGCAAGACAAAGAGCAAACTCGGGGTCAACCCCAGGCGCACTCAAACTTAAATTCGTGCGAAACCGCATATTATAGCGGAAAGATGCCTCCCCGGTAACTCGCAATTTTTACCCGCACCGCTCGCCCCACCTTTCTAAGCCCCACACTTCAGCCTTTACGACCAGCGATAATGGCCCTCACTTAAGGCACCTAACGTAAGGTTGGCGCATGGCAGCCATGACCGAGAATCAAGATCAAACTTACGCAAGTAAGCGCAAAATCAGGGTCATGGTACTTACTGCACTCTAGAAGAAGATCACCCAATAATTAGCCAAAGCAGGCATGCACCAACGGGCAAACTCCCAGTTAAACCGGTAAGGTCGCCCTCCCCACAGATCGAAGGCTAAATAAAAACAAAGCGGCCAGTGATCCCTAACCTGCAATCAGATCTGAGATCCACCGGCCGCAGTCGTGCCAATAACCAGCACCACTTCGTTGCGATCATCATGGCACACGACATCGCCTACGAAATCCTGCTCGATGGTTAAGACGCGCCCTGGATACAGGCGCGTATTGCAGTTGGCATGGTATTGCAGCACTGGCAGAATGGCACCCGGCAGCAACTTACCTTCTTTGGCGAAGCGAGGATCGATAGCATGGGCAAAGCAAGGGTTTAACTTATATTTTAAGACACTGTTAACTAAGCTAAAACTATCAGTCTTACTGTCAGCACCGATCAGAAAAACGCCGTTTCTCCATCCACCATCATTATCAGTCACATAGGTATGACGATATGGATTAATAAAGTAAAACGGCAAAGAGCGGTTCCTAACAAAGGATTTTTCCTGAAATAGGAAGTATGAGCAGCTGCCATCCGTTTTTACATAAAAAAACACCATGGCTCTCAGTTTTGGGTATGAGACATGGTGTCTTGGTGCGCGCAGACAACTCTTAGAGCGCGCGGGGGCTAATGATCTTTTACTCTTAGTGGTTGAGCATTAAGCGGAAGATACGCAGCTTGATGGCCTTGCGGTGGTCGGTGTAGCTGACGTAGAGCAGGTGGTGACGGCGGTCAACCTGCAAGCAAGGCGAGGTGTAGATGCCACGTGGATCTTCCTCTAAGGTGAAGATCTTGGTGAATTTCTTGCCATCATGCGACATAAAGAGCGAGAGCGGAGCGCCGCGCGTAAAGTCGCACAGATCAGGATCGGTGACGAGCTTACCTAAGCACAGCAGGCGGTTCTGATAGGAGATGACGTCGATGCCCATATTGCAATTGTAGAGATCGATTGGATATGGAGCGCTGAAGTTGGCACCGCCATCGTCGCTATCGGCCACAAAGAGCTGCGAGGCGCTGGCGCTTAACATCATGTGAACCTTAGCGGCCTTGACATCGTCCTCAGCGGTGATCGGGTCGTTAGCCGCCGAACCCTTGCGGTGGACACCTAAGTCCTCAAACAGGGCCGAAAGCACCACGCCGTGAGCAGCAAAGCTCTTAGCGGCAGCGACCTTCTGGCTCTCATCTGGGGTTACGGCATTGCTTTGGGCAATGGTGCGTAAATCATCGTCACTGAAGTCGGCAAAGGCTAAGCCGTCCTTGTTCTCAACTGAGCACGGGAAGATGATACGACCGGCATATGGGCCCTTGCGCATTAAGAACGGCTTGGTGCGGACTGGACCACGGCCTAAATTAGGAGCGTCCTCCACTAACAGGCGTGGGGTGACAAAGGAGCGGCCCTCATCAAAGCTCAAGGAAGTGTAGCTGACCGAATGGCTATCCTTTGGAGCGGCCTTATAGATTAAGGCGATGGTCTTATCATCATCAGGCTGACCGGCCTTATTGACGATGTCCTGAATCGAGGTCTTAAACTCACCAGTTACGACCGGAGCGTGTGGAGTGACCGTATCATGGGCACCTAAATCGGCGGCATGGCGTAAGCGGCGGGCCTCACCTTGGTTTAAGTAGAATAAAACTGGGGTGCAGTTAGCCTTTTGGTTGAGCTGAGGGCAGTCAAGCTTGTTGACTAAGGAGTGGCTACCGTCTTGCTCTACGCGCATAACGTAGATGCAGCTATCACCGAAGCCGCGATCGCCTGAGCCATTTTGTGGGCCGGCATAGAAGGCGCACAGAATTGGGCTAAATGGAATAAAGGAGTCACGGTCGTGCTCGTGCTTTAAAGGCAGGATCGAGCCTGCGTGCACAATACGCACTGAGGACTGATCATCAGTTGGGCACTCACCGCTAGCGCAACGATTAGCGCGCTCAACCTCATCGAGCGTGATCGAGGTACTGAAGACCTCATGAATATCTACCATAAATTCAATCCCTCAAAACTTGCCCCTTTAACCCACGCACCGCCTCAACGACCAACAACCAAAAAGATCGCAGAGTCCTGGTACGGTGGCTTCCACTCAAAAGGTGGCGGCACAATCATTGTACCAGCCTCACACGCTTTGGGCTGTGATCTGGTACGACAAAACGCCGCCCCCAGCGCCCGCTCCCAGCGCCGCAGGATTGTCCCCACCTACGCCCGGCTTATTTCACCGACTGGACTACCGCGCCCGGCCTACTTACTGCTCTGCCCTTCCTGCACCTGGACTAGCACAACCTACGATTTGCTAATCCTCGCTCTGGGGCCAGATGCGACGTTATCGCGACTGAGAGATTCTCACCATCATGCGCAAAAGGTACCCCAAAAAGGACGAATTAGCCTAAAATAGTCTTTTTCGGCCGCTGCTAGCTGAAAACGGCGCGGACAAGGATCTAACGCGAAAATTGATCTTTGTACCCAACCTTGTGATACAGTGGCGCCCGGCCGCATAAAATGCGCTGGCGCTAGTCAACAAATTTTTATGTGCTCGTCTCGTGGCGTTCCACTAAGGAGTTTAAGGAAGAGCGCTTCCACCACCTAAGGCTTAATCCCCGCTAGGGCTCACATTCGTCGAGGATATAAATGGGCTTACAAGATTCTGTCGAGAACCGTTATCGTAAATTCGCCGGTCGCGACCACCGCAAAACTTACGCACAGTTCTTTACGCCCATACCCGTAGCGACGGTCATGGCCGCTTTCATCCTGGACAATCCCAACTGTCGCTTGATCTTGGATCCAGCTGCGGGCTTATTGGGCTTTAGCCGCGCCACGGATGACATCCTGACCTTGATCAACTCGGGCCAAAGCTCCGAGCTCGTCAACCTTATCTACCGTCAAGTCGAGGAAACTAAGGTTCAGCTGTTAAAAGCCCCGTCGGTCAAAGCTGCTGAGACTAAGGCCCAAGACGCTGCCGCCTACGCCGCCGCTAAGGCCGCTGCCAAAGCTGCCGCGAAAAAGGAAGCTGAGGAACGCCGTGCCGCTAAAGAAGCCATCAAGGAAGCACAGCCCGAGACCACTCCTAACCTGCTGAACCCAGTTGATCCTGAGCACAGCGTTTTAAACGTGGTCGCGCAAAACGAACAAAATAAGAAGTCCCAGACCTTAAGCGGCCGGGAGTTTCGTTTCCGCTCGCTTTACAACAAATTAAGCTCAATCAAGCCGCGCGGTCGTGAAGTCAGTATCGCCCCTGAGCCCAATCGGCTCACCGCCAACGAGCGTAAGCTCTTAGCGCGCAACTTTGTGGAATATCCAGAGTACCTCAACACGCACGATACCTGGTTGAACCCTAACAGCTTGCTCTTAAACAGCACTGAGCTGCCTGCCGCAGGCAGCGCTAGCTTTAGCTTAAGTCCACGCTATCACCTGAGCTATAGCGCCAATCAGGCCTACAGCGGCAGCACCGACCTCAACCTCACCTTAAGCGCTCAGCTCGAACATGCCCCGGCTGTCGGCTCTGAGCTTGACACAGGCGCTGAGCTTGACGCAAGCGCTGAGTTCACCCTGCAAGAGCTCAATCTGCGCGGTCAGAGCAATTCGCAAGGCTTTCAAGACAGTCCCGAGTTGCCTGATTATGAGAGCATTATCAACGCCTTAGACCTTCAAGACGACACGAGCTTTAGCCGCATGATTCCTGCGGTCAATATGGTCAGCTATGAGCTTGATCCCTTGATCTTTGGTGCGGCCCAAGCAAGCTGCCAAGAGTATCCCTTTGGCTTTGTCAACAATCGCCTTAAGTGCTGTGATTACCTTTCGGTTGAGATCAATGAACGCTTTGACGGCATTATCTGCAACCCACCATATATGTCCTATCGGGACTTTACCAAGCTGGCCGGAGGCGAAAGCCCTGCTTTAACCGAAGACTTGCCACGCCGCACCAATACCTACACCCTGTTCTTACTCCAGTCGTTAAAGCAGCTAAGCTCCAAGGGGCGTTGCGCCTACCTCATTCCTTATGAGTTCTTAAACTCCAGTATTGGCATCAAGGTCAAGACCGAGCTGCTTAAGGAGCGCAGCCTGTGCTCGGTTATCATCTTCAAGATCCCGATCTTTGAAGGTGCTATCACCACCACGGGTCTGTTCCTCTTTGATAAGGGCAAGCACCATCAAAGCGTGGAATTTCTCACCATTACGAGCTTAGATGAACTGCCTGCCTTGGCCGTACACCTATGCCCGAACCTGTTAGGTGACTTGCCGCAGCCTCAGCTGCAAAGCGATCCGTTTAGCAGTGACTCCCACGCCCAGCGCACCGCTCGCTCCCCAGTCCCGGCCACCCCGGTGGCTGCGGTCAAGGCCGCGCAAGCGCGTGCCCCTAAGCTCAAGCCGAGCTTGCAGCTTGCTACTCAAGATCCAGCGGTAATCAAGGCAGCAGTCACGCAAGTGCCCGCCTTGCTCGACACCTTCACTCCGAACCAGCTTGCCTTAAGCGGCGTGCTGGCGCAGCCTAACCCCCGCCAAGCGCAGGGCGTTAACTTAGAGCCGATCTATGAGTCCCAGTGTCAGCTGCTCGAGCTCTTAGTGCCGGAAAGCCAAAACAATTGTGATGATTACACCCTGAGCTTGCGCGGGCAAGCGGTACCGTACCATGAGCTTGACGCTGAGCGTAAGTGGCATATCTACTACCAAGGCACCGAGCTCAAGCGGCCGCAAAGTCCTGAGCTTAGCCCAGAACCTAGTAGTGACACCGAACCAGAGCCGGGCCAAATGCCTAGTCTGTTGGCTCAACCGACCACTAATCCAGCGCAAAACCCTAACCCAGTTCACTGGGTCAAGGGAAGTGGTATCTTCCGTCCGCTGTCAGATTTCATCAAGGTTAAGCGCGGTATTGCCACCGGCGCCAATGAATTTTTCTTATTCAACCACGAAGAGATGAAGCGCCACCAGCTCAACCCGCGCTTCTTTATTCCGGCCTTAGCGCGCGCCAATATGGCGCCGTACCCGATCTTGACCTTAGAGGACTTTGTAAAGCTCGCCTCAGAGGGACAGCGCGTGTTCTTACTGAGCCCGCCACCTGAGATCGACGATCCGTACTTACTGCACTACCTGAAATTAGGCGTGGAGCAAGGGGTCGATAAGCGCTATCTCACCTCGCACCGCAATCCATGGTACACCATGGAGCGCCGTGAGCTGGCACCGCTGTTTATCTCGGTCTTCAATCGCGGCAGCTTCAACGTGATCCGCAACGATGTGCGCATCTATAATCTGACAGCGTTCCACTCGCTCTTTGTGCACAATCCTGAGTTCACTGACATCATCTTTGCCTACTTGCTCACGCCGCTTGCCTCAGAGCTCATTATGGCCAATCGCCGCGAGTATGGCCGAGGCTTAGAGAAACTTGAGCCGACCGATATCATGGAGTCCATGTGTATCGACTTCAATCAGCTGAGCGTCGATCAGCTCAATCGCATCCGCGATCTGATCGCCCAATACGAGGTCATCATCGACAAGGCACGTCACCAAAACGAGAACCTGCTGCCGCAGTCGCTCTACCAGCGTGCTCTCGACCACGTACTGCGCAAGCTCAGCGCGATCTTCGCTGAACTGACCTAACAAAAAGCCCAGCTCGGTGAGCTGGGCTTTTTGATTGAAGTTCCGACCAATCTGAAAAGATTAACCCATCAGGCTTAAGTCGGCGTAGCGGTGCAGACGCGATACTTGCTTTTGCTTGACGCCATCGTCGGTAGCAAAGAGCACCACATCAGCACCACGGTGAGCAAAAAGTCCGACCGTGACTACGCCAGGAATACCGTTGATCTTGGTCTCAAGCTCCTTTGGATTGGAGATAGCCAAACCATGGACATCCAAGATCTCGCAGCCGTTATCGGTGATGCAGCCTTTGCGCAGCACTGGATCGCCGCCTAAGGCGCGCAGCGTGCGTGCCACCTGCTCACGGGCCATTGGGATGACCTCAACTGGCAGTGGGAAGGCACCTAAGGTGTTAACCAGCTTCGACTGGTCCACGATGCAGACAAAGGTCTTGGCCATCGAAGCTAAGATCTTCTCGCGAGTTAAGCACGCACCGCCGCCCTTGATCATCTCGAAGTTATCGTTGACCTCATCAGCGCCATCGATATAGACCTCATAAGGCTCACAGCAATTTGGGTCCAATACCGGCACACCGATCTCACGCAACAACTCGGTGGTAGCGTTGGAGCTGCTGACCGCGCCGTCGATCTTGATGCCCTGCTCGTGGATCGCCTTGATGAACTTGACCACGGTCGAACCCGAGCCCACACCTAAAATGCCGTGCTCTGGAATGAACTCCAAGGCCTTATGGGCCACCATCTCCTTTAATTCGTCTTGGGTCTTTGCCATAACTCACCTCAAACTGAACGACCACCTGCTAGCCTAACGCCAAAACAAGCGGCGAGCAAACAGGGAGCGTCCCAAAGTCGACCGACGTCAAACTAAGTTTGCCCCCAGCACGACGACCGTCAAACTAGGCCGTCGTAATGCGTTAGGCCATGTAACGCACTAAGCCACCGTAACCAGTTAGGCCACTGTAACGCGTTAAGCCACGTAGTGCGTTAGGCCACTGTAACGACTAAGTCACGTAACGCGTTAAGCCACTGTAACGACTAAGTCACGTAATGCGTTAGGCCACCGTAATGCGGGCAAAGCGGCGCTTACCTACCTGGTAAACGCGGGTGCCAGGGGCTACTGGAGCCTTAGGATCGGTTACCACCTCACCTTCGCACTTAACGGCGTTTTGCTTAATCATACGCAGGGCCTCCGAGGTCGAAGCCACTAAGCCTGCGTCCTTTAACATATTGGCTAAGGATTGGACATTCGAGAAGGTGAACTCTGGGATATCCTCAGGTAAGGCGCCCTTAGCAAACTGGTTGATAAAGCCCTCGACGGCCTCACGACCGGCGTCCTCACCGTGGTAGCGGGCGACGATCTCACGGCCGAGCTCTAACTTGGCATCGCGAGGATTCATTTCGCCTGAGGCACACTTGCGCTTTAACTCTTCGATCTCAGCTACTGGGCGGAACGATAACAGATCGTAGTACGACCACATGAGCTCATCACTTAAGGACATGATCTTACCGAACATGTCAGCGACGCTATCGTGCACACCGATATAGTTACCGGCGGACTTGGACATCTTCTTGACGCCATCAAGGCCGACCAATAAAGGCATCATGAGCACGACTTGCGGCTCTAAACCGGCGTCCTTTTGCAGTTCGCGGCCCATCAAGAGGTTGAACTTCTGATCGGTGCCACCTAACTCCACGTCACACTTTAAGGCAACGCTGTCATAGCCTTGGAACAGAGGATATAAGAACTCGTGAATTGCGATCGGCTGTCCGGATTGATAACGCTTGGTGAAGTCCTCACGCTCTAACATACGAGCGACGGTCAGCTTCGAGGCCAAGCGAATGACACCCTCAGCGCCCAAGGTCGAGAGCCACTCAGAGTTATAGCGGATCTCAGTCTTCTCCTTATCGAGAACCTTGAAGGCCTGCTCAGCATAAGTCTGAGCATTGGCCATGATCTGCTCACGCGACAGCTGTGGGCGGGTGGCGTTCTTGCCCGATGGGTCACCGACCGAAGCGGTAAAGTCACCGATAATGAGGATGACCTTATGGCCCAAGTTCTGGAAGGTGCGCAGCTTATTTAAGATCACGGTGTGACCTAAGTGGATATCAGGGGCGGTTGGATCCATGCCGAGCTTAATCGTGAGCTGACGACCGCTCTCGAGCTTTTGCTTGAGCTCTTCTAACGGAATGATTTCTTGAGCGCCGCGAGCAATCTCGCGCAGTGCCTCTTCCACTGCAACCATGAACAAAATTCTCCAAAAACTCAATCACGAACAGCACGCGGTGCAGCTGAGGCAACGCTCCACGAGTAAAGAAAGCGCGCACCACACAGCCACTCCCAATTTTGGGGGCATGCTGCAAGAAAAAATTGGCGTGAGTATAGCACCCCCGGTGATAGGGCAAAAGCCCCATAATTTTCCCGCGCCCCGATCCAAGAAAAAATCAGGACCGCGCCTGTACCCGCCAAAATCAGGATGTCATTGATAAGTGTGGCGCTCATAAGCGCGGCACTAAGATTGGACGATGATGGAGCCCTGACAGCCTAATTTGGGATAAAAAGCCCCACACGGGCGACCACCGCTTTCTGAAAAAAAAAAAATACTTCTTTCTTGTTGTACACTGTAAATTTATAGTATGATGACAAAGTATCACGACACCACGGACTTACTTTACCCCAGAAATAAGGGTAAGCGCATCATACAAGCTCAACCAGAGCGCCATTTAAGGCCCACAAGTTAGAATCCAGGAGGCAGCCATGACCAAAGCTAAAGTCACCTTCGTCATGGAGAGCGAACTCAAGCAGCAATTTGCTGAAGCCTGTGCCAATATTGGACTGTCGATGAATCGCGCACTTAATACCTTGGTGCGCAAGACCCTGCGCGCCGATCCCAACCTCTATGAGCTCGACTACGATGAGCCCAATGCTGAGACCTTAGCCGCCTTAAAGGAAACTAAGGAGATCTTGGCCGATCCGAGCAAGGCCAAGTTCTACGACAACGTCGAGGATTTGATGCGGGATTTACGCGCCGATATTGCCCATTAGCACTATTACCAAGGCGCAAGGGCGCCAAGACTGGGCGCGCCTGCAACAGCGCGCTGCCCGGCGCTTTAGTCTCGAGCAGCTTGGCGCGGTCGTCGCCACCTTAGCGCCCAGGCACTGTAAGGAACCGGTAGATAGTGGTTAGCAACCGTACTGCGCGCTAACTCCTGTGAGCTTTGGCCAGCATTGGCATGAAGACAATCTACGCTGATTTGTCAGCATGGTGAATAGAAGTGGGCTATAATACAACTAGGTGGTTCACCCCCACTATAACGGTGAACTGGTAATTTATATTCTGTCCTATGAAAGAAGTCATAGATTACTACAAGACACTTGCAAATTATCTTTTTGCTGTTGGGGGCGGATTAGCCAGCATTGTAATTGCACTTAGTGCATATTTTTGGACTGCAAATCCACCTCTTCCTCTAGACAATCGCTTTCTCGCAGTTGCAGTTGTTTTAGTTGTAGCTTCACTTTTTTTCTGCGGCGATGTTATTTGGCTGTCTTTTATTAAAACTTCCCCAAACCTGTGAACTATACTGTATCTATTTAAGAGAAAAATTTAGCACAAGAAAGGCTTATTTACCGTAAATTTACGAAATTCTGAGAAAACAATTAACTTAACGAAAAATAGTTCATAATCTTGCTTTTTGTACTATTTTTCTAGAGTGAGTTCTTTTTGCTCGAATAAGGCACAAACAAGATAGACATGCCTTTCGTCAGTGTATTTTTCTCTCGACATTAGTGCACCATAGTTCACAGAGTTGGGGAAGTTTTATTTTATTATTAAAAAAATAAGACAACTTTCTTTTATTCGCCAAACAGAAGAAGAACGAGCCAAGCAAGAGCAAGTGAGCAGTGCAGGAAAATCACCTTCTTCTAATAGCAACGATACGTCAACCTTAGGTCTTATTATGGAAGGCAGGTCAATTGCTGATGAGCGCAAGGTTGCAGTAGAAGTAAGATTTCAAGGAATTTGTTCTGATAAATGCCAAGTAACTGGTCAAGCAGAAGATTCTGATAAATCGAGCAAAGAAGACGACCGCTCAAGCAGTGATGATCTTGATGCTTGCAAAGATGTAGTTACCAAATCTGATAAGGAGGGAGCATCATGAGTTTTGCTGATATATTAATTATAGTAGTAGCCGTCCTTATCGGTGGGCTTTTCGTCGGCGGCCTGGGCTATGCCATATTTTCGCCGATCTCAACCAAGTCAATCAGAAAGCTCAAAAAGGAGCTCGACGTCAATTTGGATGAGGACAAGCTCATCCGCTTCTGATTGGGCTTAATTAAGAAAAAGCGAGGGAGCTGGATCGTCTGAACTGACCCAGTTCCCTCGCTTCTTTTTGGGCGGCCCCAGCTAGGCAGGCCGCCGCCAACTTCGAGTTGGTACCAACTGGGACCTAGCGGCCCCTAGTCCTGCAACTACATCATCGATTGGAGCTGCTCTAAGGTAGCGTTGAGCTCATCGATTTGCTTTTGCTTCTTGGCTAAAGCGGCCTTAGTCTTAGCCGAGCCCGTATTGCTCTTCTTTAAGGCCTCGATTTGCTCTTGAGCCTTGGTAATTTGGTCTTGCAGGTCGGAGCTCAGAGCCTTCTTCTGGGCCAGCTCGCCCTCTAAGGCGTAAAGCTCGCTTTGAGCGTGGTCGAGCAGGCGATTTTGCTCGGAGATCTGGCCCTTAACCAAAGCATCCTTAGCAAAGAGGTCACGCGCCAGCTGATTTAAGCGCTCATTCTCGGCCTTTAAGCTCTCAACGCGTGCCTCGCGCTGCTCAATGCGCTCATCATAAGAGCCCGAGACCGTGCAGCCAATCTTGCCAAAAAAGCCTTGGTCTTGGCTTGGGTCACATTCTTCAGGGGTGGAAGCACAGGCGGTCAGCATCAGCGCGCAGCTCCCCACCAGGGCTAACTTCAAAGTCTTAATCACAACAAAATTCCTCTCACAAGCAAAGGCTTGCCCCTGGGGCAAAATGCCCTGAGGCAAGCCAAGGCGAACCAACCGTCCTAGGCCGGTCGCATCTGATCCCGTAAGTCTTAGCAGGCTGGACCTGGGGCTAAGCTTGGGCGGCGACTTGATCGTAGTTCTCTAAGCTCAGATTGAGCACATTGCGGTCCTCGGTGTAGCTGAGCATAGAACCACGGATTTGCTCAATGGCCTTCTCCAGCTGAGCGATCTGGCGGTCGCACTCACGCAGCTTGGCGCGGTCAGAATCAGAGTTGCCACCGTCGGCAGCAATACCCTTGCGGGCCTCTTGGTAGGAGGCCAAGGCCTTCTCGTGGTAATCGAGGTTGCCTTGCAGCACTTCGATGTTGGCATCGTAGTAGGCAATGCGGTGCTCAATCTCAGCCTTTTGGGCCTTATGGCTCTTGATGTCCTTCTTTAAGGAAGCAAGCTTTGCTTTGTCCTCAGCATAGACTTGGTTGGCGGTCGCGGCCATATAAACGGCCTTTTGGCGATCGGCCTCAAGCTTGGCGATCAGGGCATCGAGCTGCTGCTCCTTGGTGTGGTAGTTTTGGCGCAGGTTATCAAGCAAGGCATTGGAAGCCGCACCAATGGCGCAACCGGCCGCAGCTGCGGCGATGCAGGCTGCCTTTTGGTCGCCATCGGTAATTAAGAGGCACAGGCCACCTGAGACCAGAGCGCCGGTAGCGCAGGCGGTGACATAGGAGATCCAGGAGACCGAGAAGTCATCGTTGACCAGACGTGGGTCTGGGTCGACGCCGCCCCACGAGGAAGAAGTTGATTGACAGCCGGACAGAGCTAAAGCACCAATGAGAGCACTGGTAAGTAAGGTTACGCGCCAACGCATCGTACATCTCCAAGCAAAAAAAAGCGCAGCCACGGGCCAAGCCACCAAGCCCGCAAGCATACTAAGCGCCCAAATTATTGGGCGTTATAAAACTGAATTGGGAAGCTATAAGAGCCGTAGTGGCCGGTGCAGCGCACTGTGCCATCGCCTTGCGGCTCGCATTTAACCTCAGGCATCCGATAAGACTTGCCATCTGGGCATACGGCATTGCCTTGGGTCGTGATATTCACGCCTGAGCCTGCCACCGTTGCCGCCGTCTGGGCCACGCACTTGACGCCATCTGGGCGGGTCACCGTGACCTGGCCCTGATCGCCCGAGAAACTATAGCCCAGTTGCAGTGGGGTACCGGTCGCACGATCCATCAGGCCCGAGCGGGTATTCCAGGCACCGTTGAGCACGGACGGACCTTGCTGCGCCAGCGCCTGCTCATTGAAGTTTAAGCTATTCTCAGGCACAGCAGGCTGCGGCGGCACGACGCCGCTATTATTAGCAGCTGCCGCTTCGGCGGCACGCGCGGCCTCAATCGCAGCTTCCTGCTCTGGGGTTAAGCCCGGATTGGCCAGGGGATCAGGTTGGGTCTGCGGCATAGTTGGGTCAGATGGGGTCTGCGGCATATTTGGATCAGGTGGAGTCTGGGAACCCTGCGGCATGTTTGGATCAGGAGGTACCTGAGCGCCCGGATCTTGCGGCATATTTGGGTCAAAGGCCTGGGCGGCCTGAGCCGCCTCCTCAAGCGCCTGCATCGTCTCAGGCGGCACTAACTCACCCGGCTGCGGCATCATAGGGTCGGCCGGTGGCACTTCACCGGAAAAGCCGGTCAGCGGCAGCTCACCTGAGCCAGCGACCGCTGGCATTTCACCTGCCGCATCTGGTACCGCGCCCAGTTCATTAAGCGGGATCTCACCTGATACCGCTGGCAGTTCGCCACCAGTGCGATCAATGATCAGCGTCGAGCTCGAGTGGTCGGTATTGGAGACGGCGCTTGAATGATCGGAGCTGGAGCTCGAGTGATCTGAGCTGTGGGAGTAACTGGAGTGATCTGAGTTACTGGAATTGCTCGAGCTAGTGGAGCTCTCCGCGCCGTTTAAGGTAACAGTTGGATCGTTAGGATCCAAGTAGATGGCGTCGTTATTAGCACCTGGCAGTACCGGCTCCGCAGTTTCGAGAGGAGGAGCGGTAAGCGGCATTTCTTGCACTACGTCCGGGCCGTTTAAATTGGCGCTGGGAACCGCGACCTTAAAGCCAAAGAGCGAGGCCAGTAAACCCCACAGCCATGGCCAGAGCCACCATAATAAGAGCAAGAGTAAAAGGAGTAAGAGCAGCCATAAGAGCCACATTGGCCAAGCTAAGAGGCAGCCTTTATTGCGCGAGCGATCTTCTTGCTGCGGTTCTTGCTGCGGCGGCACTGCCGCTTGCGCAGGTCCCGAGGCAAAGCCCGCGCCCACGGTACCGGCGGCAGCCGCGCCATACGGCGGCACCGTACCCGCGCCCTTTAAGCTTGCAAAGGGACTTTGCTCCATCGGGGCGCCGTTTTTGGTAAAGCCCCAGAAGGTGATGACCGGCACGCCATCGACGATAAAGACGCAGTCATTGCTTGGGAAATGAATTGCCGGGAGCTGCTGCACCGAGTTTTGCCCGGTTAAGTAATGGGCAAAGAGCTGGCTGGTGCCTTGCGCCTGGTGATTGCCTAAGGCAACACCGACGCGCTTTAACACTTGCTCTAAGTGCCGAAGCTGACTGCGCGCTTGCTCCTGTTCTTGGGGCGTGGCCGCTTGCCAGGTGACAATGCGGTACTGCCCGTCCTCATTTTTTGGGGCAAAGGGGATATACCAGTCGATGGTATTGTTATCGGCGGCGATCTTAGGGCGCGCCAGGTGACGGGTGAGCTCAGGCCCCACCATCTTGTGGATATTCAAGGCCGCCAAAAAGGCCTCGGCATTGCGATACACCGGCTGGCCATCCTGGCCAATAGGCACATAATCTGAGATTTTGCCACTGTTCAAGAGCGCGTTTTGCATGGCACTTCCCCTAATTGCAAACCTTGACTAAGCTCTGAGCCGCTTGCTTGAGCGATTTTACTAGCTCATGGGCATTTTCGGGGCGATAGACCTTGCCCCCAGTGATCTGCGCAATGCAGCGGGCACTCGCGGCCTCATCCCCGAGCAAGACCACGTTGATTTTAAGCTTAGGCTTAGCCGCGTGAATCTCACGGGCTAAGCTGCACAAATCGGTATTGCGCGTATTGTTGCAGGTATCAAGACCATCGGAGATCAAGATACCGACCGCATCGTTATTGGTTCCGGCGACATTAGCCATACCCTTGAGCGCTGAGACTAAAGGCGTGAGCACTTGCAGCGGCCGTGGGCTTAAGAGCGGATTGGTCTGGGCAATTGCGCGCTGTAACGCCGCGCGATTATTGCCCGAGAAGGTACCGTAGTCACGCGCGAGCGGACAGCCCTGCATACCAAAGAGGCGAATCGGCACATTATGATCGACCGAGGAAACCACCTCAAAAGCCGCATTGATCGCCGCCTGAATGCGCAGCGAGCCGTCCGGCATAAAGTCGAGCATCGAGCCCGAGCCGTCAGTGGCCAAAATCAGCTGCGGCATCTTGCCTTGCGCGATGATAGTAGTGCACTTCGGCAGCTTGCTCTGCCCCGCCGTCACCTGCCCACTTAAAGCAGCAGGCGTAGTCGGCTCAACTCCAGATGCGGTTGGCTCAGTCGAAGCAGACGGTTCAGTCGGCTCAGTCGGCACGACCGGCTCAGTTGCCGCCTGGTGCAGGGCTTCCTTATCTGCGACTTGATTTAACAGGTTGTGGATATCGACATAGTTGGTGCGTCGCTCCTCGAGCTCGCGATACAGGGCCGTCAGATCCTTTTGACGCTGATGCTCTAAGGCCGTATCAATGCTGGTATTAACCCGCCCTAACATACGGTTGATGTCGTGGAGCTGATATTGACGCTGTACCAGCTCTTGCTTAAGTGCGGCCAAATCATCTGAGCGCTGAGCGGCCGCTTGGCGCTCGTCCCACCAGTGCTGACCCCACAACAACCACAGAGCCGCTAGGCCCAATAACAGCGCGAGTAATAACAGCCAGGGCCACCAGCGCCTACCACCTACAGCTGTCGCAGCGGCCGCTGCCGGGGCGACCGGGGGCAAGACGGGCTTGATGGTGAAGTTATGGTCCCAAAAGGGCACGATGATCGGATCTTTATCCTCGAGCACGCTCAAGTACTGCGGCTGCTGCACCAAGGTCTTGAGCACTAAGGCCGCGCGCGCTTCAGGACTTAAATTGGGATCATCAAGACTAACGCTTTGGTCTTGTGGCAAATACGGCTGTAAGGCGGCAAGCCACTTTGCGCTGCGCTCCTCAAAATTGAGCTCAGCTACTTCTTGGCCTTTAAAAAAGAGCGGCTTACCCTCCAGGATCGGTGCCTCGCGCAGCGTGCCGCTTAGGGGCGTGACAAAGTTGAGGTAGTCCCCATCGCTCTCACAATTGGCGATGAGGCTCTTATCCTCGGGGCTGAGGGCCAAAGTACCCATCAGGCTTGCTAGCGCTGGCCGCACCTGCGACCACACGGGGGCGGCATCGGCGGCCGCTAAACGCTTGATGCGCAGCATTTTCCCTCCCTATGCCCGCAACATAACTTTAAATTCTAATCCACCGCACGCGCGCAAGCAACTGAGAGCCCCTCAGCGGGGCGAGCGCCCCAGCAGTGCGATCCTCAGAGCGCAACTCAGCGGTGCAGCTTCAGCGGCGCGCGCGGCGCCTGAGCGGCGCATCCTAAGTGCGAACCTGAGCGCAGGCGGCACCTCAGTGATGCGGCAGCGGGCCGGGCACGCTATTGCTTTAAGGCGCGGCAGCGCTTGATCCAGCGGGCCTTGTTCTCATCCAAATTGCGGCTGCCACCGCGATAATCATGGACGTCAACCACGAATTGCTTGATGTACTGCCCGAGGCTACCCGCATTTTGTCCTAAGGACTTCTGGGCGTTGTGGGTTTGGGCTACCACGAATTTGTAGTCAAAGGTCTCGGTGGTATCGGTGATGTGGTCGGCATAGTAGCTGACGTAGAAGTCGAGCATGTACTCGGCCAGCGCGCGATTGTGCTTGAGCTTTTCATCTTGGGCGGCGGTGGCCTTTTTGCACTCGTCGGAGCCAGCATCCGTGCGGCAAGCCGGGAGCGGAATGGAGCGGATCACCTCTTCGCTCTTTAAGGTGCGCTCATAGGAGATTTGCTCCGAGGCAATGGTCGAGCACAGATAGCCGCCTAAGCGTAAGTTCGAGACGATGGCGCGATCGCGCATTTCATCGCGCTTGGCATTAGCCTCGACCATGCGCGCACGCAGATCGGTCAGGTTGTGGCGCAGCTTATCGTAGGCCTTGCTCCACTCTTCCTTGTCTTGCTGATAGCGCTCTTGCGACTTCTTTTGCTCGGCGATGATCTTATCGAGCTCAGCGACGGTATTGAGGTTACCGCCACCCTTTACATCCTCGGCATCGCTATCCTGACCTAGGGTCGCGACCTCTTTATTGAGCTCGCGCACCTCGGCAATCGAGGTGGTAAAAGGCAAGGCGAGAACCACGCGCATACCCAAGTCTCGTCCCGTGGTTTCCTTTTGGCGCGTGAAGTAAGCACGCTCGGAGCGATAGGCTGTGACCATATCGCTTTGGGCACTGAGCACACTGCCGCCGCGCACGATAAAGCCACCACTTTGGCCGTGGAGACGCCCAGTGCGCGTAGCGTAGAACGGGTCGAGCATGATTTCGCTGACATTGCCTAAGATGTCATAAAGGCCTAAGGGATTAGGCTCTTTTAAGCCAATCACGCGCACCTTACCGTCGGGGGCACTGCCTTGACCCTTATACCAAGCGTAGTCGGCGATAGTCTTGCCCTGAGCTAAAGGAAAGGTCTCAGCACTAAATTGCGACGAGGTCACGGCATTGCCACCGCGTGCGGCAAATTCCCACTCACTGTCGGTAGGCAGGCGCGCAAAGGCCACAGTCTTGCTCTCACTTTGGGGCAAGGTCAAACGGCCCTTGCTCTCGTCCACGGCTTTTTTGGCCGAAGGTGAGGCTAAGAAGGCAGAGAGATTTTTGGTGAGCTCAACCGCCTCAAACCAGGAGAGATTGCCTTGGGCCATGCGGTCTTTGACCGTGAGCTTACGCTCCTTAGGACATTTATTGGCGTTCTTTAATAATTGGGCCTGATAGGTGGTGAGCTCGTACTTACCGATGAGGTAGTAATAGCCCTCGCTATCGTGGAACGAGCCCTGAATATAGCGGTGGTTCGGGGCCTGGGCAATCAAGGCCTCGCCCTGGGTGCTACCGGCCATAAAGCCCTTATCTTGGAGCTTGGCGGCATTGGCGGTGTAGATCTTACGCAAGGCCATTTCACCGCCGCACGGCAGCGGAATGATCACATCATCGGCGGCTGGCTTGGGATTGAAGGCTGCGGCGCTATCTGCAGCCTGGACTGGAGTTAACAAAAATGGGCTGACCAAGGTCAGGGCGAGCAGTAAGCGGCGCATTTAGGCCTCCCTCAAAATGTCGGCAATATGGGCCTTTAAGAAGACGAACTTGGCACAGGACAGCGCAATCAGCTCAACTAAAAGCAAGGTCGCGCCAAAGAAGAGCGTAATATGCTCATAGGTCAAATCGGAAATCATGGAGCCGCTTAAGATGGTGCCAAAATAGGTGTTAAAGATACCCGCGCCGATGCTATAGAGCGTAAGCGCCAAGGCAAATCCCACGGTGGCAATGAACAAACCTTCGATCATGACCACGCCATAAATGCCGGTGCTACCTTGCCCCATTAAGCGCAAGAGCACGAAATTGCGCTTGCTCGCGCGCAGGGCCGATAAAACTAAACCGGTTAAAGCTAAGGCGCCACCTGCCACCGACACCAAGGCGATCACACCATAGATGAAGTTTAAGACATGGGATACGGCCTTGAGGTTTTGAATCTCGCGCACCTTGGAGCTGACGTTTAAGTTCTGATTGACCAAGTAGTAATAAAGAGGAATGACGCTTGCCAAATCTTTAGCGTACAGACGGAATTTAGCGTAGAGGCGCGGCTGGGAGTTGACCTTGCTGCCATCGGAGAGCAGCACCGGGTTATAGCCATTGCGATAGTCGTCGATGGCGTTGACCAGATCGAGATTTAACAACAGGCAATCGTCGTTGACAAAGCGCTCCGCGACAATACCGCGCAGCTTAAGGGAAGTGCGCACGCTCTCGCGTACCCCATTTCTCGTACGGGACACCACCATCGTCACCACGTCGCCGACCTTAAGGCCACGCAGCTGGGCTAAATTGTAGGAAATAAAGGCCTCATCTGAACCTAAAGGTTGCTCAAAGCTTAAATTGGAGCTTAAGACCACCGGATCACCGGGCTTGGTCGGCAGCACTGAGATACGCACCGCCGCCCCTGGGAACTTGAGATCAACTAAGGCGTTTAAGGCGGTGATCTGCGGCACGACAAAGCCCACTTCTGGGCGCGCCGCTAAATTTTCAAAGAAGGAGGAATCCAAGCGATAGGACATATCCAAGGTCAAGGACAGAACCTTGGGATCATTCATGAGCTTGTTGTGCAGCTCGGTCAAGATGCCAAAGCGCAATGAGAACAAGAGCAACAGCGGCGCCATAATGCAGGCTAAGGCTGCAATCTGGCAGATAGTCATCATGCGTTCAAAGAACAGATGGCGCAAGGCAAGTTTAAACAGCATTCCGTCGACCTCGCTTAGTTCTTGGTGTCATATCAGGTACCGGCACCAACAGCGGCGGCAAATCAGGCTCAGGTTGCTTCGGCGCCTCCGGCTGGGGCTGATAGCCATACTGCTGCATATACTCCGCTGCATAATCAGACCACGGCGCGTGCGCTGCATCCAAGCCGTGCGCTGCATCCAAGCCGTGCGCTGCATTCAAGCCGTGCTCTGAATCCAAACCGTGCTCTAGCCCCGGCCAAGGCTCAGCCCCCTGCTCGCACGGCGATTTCACCCCATGCGCCTTGAGGGTCCGCAATTTATCCGGATCCGAGGTGTAATAGCTAAAGCCAAAGGGCAGCCACGACGGTGCCTGCTCCAACACCTGCCGCGCTAAGAGCTCATCTTGGCTGTAGTCCGTCTCCTTAGGTTTTTGCCAGCGCATCCACGACAGGGCACTGGAACCTGCGGCCTTACGGGTGCTGACCTTGGTATAGCCCTCATCCATAATGTGGACGGCAGCGGGCACATCGACCAAGATCTCGCCTAAGGCCTCAACCTCGCCCCAGCGCGTTAAAGCATTAGCTTGCGCTGTGACCTGGGTGAGATCTGGGCTCTCCTTGGTCTTAACCATCACCGGCTCAATCAGGCCTGCCTCCACCGTCTCGGCGGCAACCGTACTACCCAGATGAAATTCCGCCCCAACGGCCGAAGTCGCAGTTTGCGCCGAGCTCTCGGGGCTAGTTACCTCCCCAGAATTAGGCGTACTGGTAGGAGTATGCTCCTTGATCAACTTCGCCTGCTCATGGCTAAAGACGCTTTTGGTGAGCCGACCTGAAGTTGGCAGCACTTGGGCGGCAAGATCGGCGCTTTCAACCGAATCGACCACGCGCTCAGGGATAAAGATCGAGTGCTCGCTGTGCGAATGCTCGCGATCGTACAGATAGCGGCGATAGCGCTCGGCGGCCTTTAAGTCGTGGGTCACCACCAAGATCGAAATGCGCGAGACATGGGCAATCTCATCTATGAGCTCAAACAAGGTCTGGGCATTGTCAGGATCCAAGGCCGAGGTTGGCTCGTCGATCAATAACAGGCGCGGCTTATGGGCGATGGCGCGCAAGAAGAGCGCCCGCTGGCGCTGGCCAATCGAGAGCTCATGGGGGAATTTGTCCAAGAGCCCGTCTAATTGCAGGCGCGTGCAATAAGGGCGCAAGGCCTTTAAATAGCTTTGCACCATATTGTGGCTTGACTCATCGAAGATCGCGACCCGCCGCGCTAAGCGCTCGCCATTGATGCGATGCAAGAGATAGGAAGGCAAGATCTGATTGGTGCCTTGGTAAATGCTAGTGCGAAAGCTCCCTGGTCCATCGCAATTGTCATCAGGCACGGAGATATCATTGACCTGCTTGACCCATGAGGCGACCTTTTGCGCCATAGGGTCACTCTTGAACTTCTCATGGATGGTCGGACTTTGCGCGCGCACTTGCTGCTTTAACGCCAGCTGAATTTGCAGCTTTAAATTCTCGCGCACCGTCAGGTAGGGAATGAGGCCGCCCACTTGGGGCATGATGCCAATGGCGCTGACGCGCAAGGCCTGGGCTTGGCGCTGCGGGAGCTCATCGACTTCGATATGGTCGAGGATAAAGCGCTGAACCCCAAAAGCAGGCGTCAAGAGGCCCAAGCCCTCAAGTAAGGTCGACTTACCTGAGCCTGAGACGCCGCACAAGGCGACGCACTCACCGTCGTCAATGTAGCAGTCATTGAGCGTCACTTTGAAGCTGCCGCGTATGACCTTGAGTCCTTGCACCACTAGCATCGCTTACCCACCCACTATCACACACACTAGATATTATAGCGCTTCCGCATGCAGACGGGAAAATTTTAGTTGAGCTAGGCAGCTTGCTAAGATGGTGACAAGAAGGTGATTTTTATCAGGAATCTTGTTGTTCCAAATCTTCATCTTGGCACTGTTAGGGGCTGCAACGACTAGCTCACACCAAATTTTCCCGTCTACATGGCGCTTCCGCTTTAAGGCAATGCATCCAAGGGAATCGGATAGACTTCCTCAGAAGCATCAGCCTCGACATTGAGCTTGATAAAGCGATCGTTATCGGAGCTGCAATGTTGTAGATAGTTAAGGGAGTTCTCAAGCGAGCGCACGATATTGTCTTGCTCTTGCGAGCCCAGGTTATACCAATCATCTGGTGAGTACGAGGCAATACGCGACTTATACGGCAGATCGTCTAAGAGCTCGCCCATAATGCCCATTTCGGCAATCGAGGCGCTCTTATTGAGCTGGTTCGGGTCACGGCCCATTTGCGCCGCGAGCGCTTGCAGCTGGGCAAACATCGCATCCGAGCTCAATTGTCCGGCGATACCTGACTCCAAGACCCCCTTAACCAGAGTGTAGAGGTCACTTAATTGATTGCGATTGACCAGAACAATTGGGGTACACACCACCTTATTGTGGTCGACGACATCGCGCTCAGCCATCCAGCCTTGCAGGAAGTCAGGGCTCTTGGTGCCCTGAACGCGGCCCAAGTACGCCAGCTGCATCGCAATACCCAAGGCATTGGAATCAGACTCAATCGTTGACTCAGGAGTCGAAGCCTTGGCACTAAGACTCGAGCCTGCGGCCATTTGCCCCGAACTTGCCAACTGCACCTGCGCGGTCAAGGAGCGCGCCAGGGTATCGACCATCGAACCAAAGGCCTCGACGGAACCTGCGTTAACCGGATAGTACAGGGGCTTGCCCAGAATCGAGTTGTAGCTCAAGAGTTCGTACTGCTCACGCGCGTGCTCATGATTGTGGTTGCGCGCGCCTGAGGCGGTGAGCAAGTGCAAAGTGTAGATCGCCGCACCGTAGTGCTCGGCCTCTAAGCGCAAGGCGTTAGCATCAAGGCCGGTGGTGCTTTGGGCATCAGAGCCGTCGATGGCACCGGCGTCGGTGATAAGCACGATATAGCGGCCACCATACTCATTCCAATTGATGTCTTGCAACGCCAAATTGATACCGGCGTAAGCATCCTCATCAAATTGGGCGCTTGAGACCGTGGCCTGCTCTAAGGCCGCGACCTTTTGGTTAAAGGAGGCCGCATCAGTGGCCTCACCTGGGCGCAGATACATCTTAGCGGTGTACTCAAGCCCTGGGACCTTACGGGTATCAGCGCGGAACGAGACGATACCGAAGTTGACGCTCGAGCCCAAGTTCGAGGCCTCAATCGATCGGTAGATCGAATTGATCGCCTTCTTGGTACGGTCGATGTACGGCTGCATCGAAATCGAGGAGTCGATGACAAAGACCACCGCCGACTTAAAGCCCACTAAGGCTGGCTCCCCAGGGGCCTGAGTCTTGGGCGGCTGGGCGCCACCGCGATCGGCGGTGACATTCTTAGCCTCAGGGGCGGTAATCGACGCGATCTCATGCTTGTACACGTAGGAGCCGTCCGGGTACATACTCTCGACGCTATTTAAGATCGGCAGCAAATAGAAGTTTTGCTGATAGTCAACGTACTCCTCAGGCTCAATTGAGATCACATGATCCGCTACATTACCTACCGTAACCTGATCGTAAAGGGCGCGGTACTGCTCAGCGCCGTCCGGATTATCGATGATGGCATCTAAGGCCGACTCTTCATCAAAGATCAGGGCGCGATAGCGCTGGGCTGAGTTGGTAAAGAGCAGCGCCAATTGCTGCTTCCACGGCACGGTGCAGGTGGCCGCAAGCTGGCCTGAGATGGTACCGGTGGCATCAGGGCCCACGGTCAAAATCGGTTCACCGGTGCTATCAAAGCCCGCTTCGTAGACGTAGTATTGGGAAAAGGCCGGAACCTTACGGCCAGGGCCCTGCCCAAAGCTCTGTGGGTAGAGCACGCAGCTGGGGGTGGTGAGCACGCGCTGATAGAGGGTGCTCTTACCCTCCATCAGCAAAGGCTCAGCGGCAAAAGCTGCAGCTGAAAAGCCTAACAGGCCGAGCGCCAAAGTCAACTTTAATTGCATGATACGCCCTCCCTACTTGGCCTGATAGCTCTGACCGGTCAACTGCTCCATTAAGGCGATGCCGTCGGCTTCCTTAAAGTTGCGATCATTCTTGACGCGCAGATACCAGTAGTCGGCGTCACTAGCACGCTTAGCAATACACTTGTTGGTAGCGGCATTGTTCGGGTCAGCATAGGTCGCGTAGACAAAGGCAAAGGCGGTACCGTCTGGGGCACGACCTAAGGTGCGCAAAATACGCTGCGCAATTTCGCAGCGCTCCAGGCGCAGCGCCTCAGCAAGCATGCCGGTTAAGTCCTCACGCGTTGGCTTAGCCGCCAGGCACATATTGAGGATATCACGCTCATCGCCCGAAGTGCCATCCAAGCGGCAGGCGGCATTGCCGCTGACCAAGGGCTCGGCCTCAGGCGCAGGAACAGGCGAAGGCGAAGGCTCTGGTTCCGGTTCTGGCTCGGGCTCAGGCTCTGGAGCAGGCTCTTCTTGGGCCGGAGGCTCACTAGGAGCTGCCGTCTTGGAGCCTGCGAACATTTGCCACAGGAAGTAAGCACCCACGCCCAATAACAAGAGCAGCACAATCAAGGCGATGATCTTACCGATACCGCCCCCGCTCTTAGCCGCAGCCGCAGGCGCAGCCGGACCGTTTGGGCCAATAGGAGCTGGGCCCGCAGGCCCCATTCCTTGCGGCTGAATCTGAGCTTGAGCCTGAGCAAAATTAGGGGTCGAACCAGGCTGAGCGTGCGGGGCAGCGCCGGTTAAATTGGCCTCGAGGCCCCGGCCGTTTTTGCGCTGGACGTCGACGTTTAAGGTGCGAATCACCTCTTGGCCTGCCGGGTCAACCGTGCGCAGCTTTAACAGGAAGTTATCGGTGCCGTCATAGGCCAGAGCATCGACAATGGCGCCGTCGATGGAGAAGACGAACTCCATACCCTTTTGCTGCGGCTCAATCGGCTTAATGGTGACAAAGCCCATCGGGTCAGCCTCGTGGGTCGGCCAGTCGCCCAAGCGCTCCTCGGTACCCCGACGCACAAAGAGTAGCGACAAGCTGGTACGGTAGTTAGGGATGAGTTTGCTTGCGTTAAAGCCCATTAAAGCGACTTGGGCGCGACCCCGGCCCTGTGGGATCAGACGCGCCGATAAATTGTCCATTACCGCCATTACTTCAGCTCCTCCATGGCCTGTAAGATCGCGCACAGCAAGAAGTTTTCATCACTTGAGAACTGATATTTGCTCTGCACCGAGACGTTAACTTGGCACATCATATACCCTAAGGTCGCGGCAAAGTCACTTAAGAGCTTGAACTCATAGCCCGCCGAAACCGCATCTAAATGCGGCAAGAGGCCAGTTTCGTCCAAAGTGCAAGTCCGACTAAAGACCGCGTGGTCTTCATGCTTAGGGTCATAGCGCACCATGCCTTGTTCTTTAACAAAGCAATTTACTGGCCCCTCGGCCGTGCCTAACACCGACTGTCCCGCCGTAAGCTCAAAGCCGGTATCGGCCGCAGCAGCAACCTGAGCAACCGCTGCTGCTGCCACCGGGCGCACGGGAGCAGGCGCAGGAGCAGCAGAAGCCGCAGGAGCACCGAAATTGTTTTCGTCGTCGAGCCCGGCCAAATCCGAGAAGTCATCTAAGTCGTCCTCGCCGCCGAAAACCGGAGCAGCAACCGGAGCAGCAACCGGAGTCGCAGCAGCAGCAACCTGGGCCGTCTGAACCGCTGCGGCCTGAACCTCAGTCTTGGCGCTATTAAGCTCATTTAAGGCGGCCTTATTGGGCAGCAAGTTAGCGCCCAAATAGAGGTTGAACTCGCTTAACATCTGGGACATGAGCTCGACTTGCAGGCGCAAGATATCGCCCAAGCCCTCAGTGGTGTTTTCGCGGGCACGCAGTACGCGCATCAAGTGGCCCTTTAAGCCCACTTGCGGCGATCTAAAGGTCTTGCCGATTTCATCGAAGATGCGGTTAAAGAGAGCGACCACATCACCCTTGAGCTCCTCGGCGCTCTTAAAGCGCTGCTCCACAGCGTTGTAGCACAGCGAGAAAGCGACCATACTCTTAGGGTCGGCCTCGAGATTGGAGCGCACGCGCTCGAAGTTTAAGACCACGAGATCTGCAATCTGATTTAAGGCGACGTGATCTTTACGGCTTAAGTCCTCGAGGCGATCTTCGTATTCCTCGCACACGGCGGTGACAAAGCGCGCGACATTGGAGCCGGTGGCAAAGCCCTCTTGGTAGAGCTCTTCAAGACGTCCCTCGTCGATCTCCACCAAGCGGCGCAGTAAGTCAAAGCATGGGGCCAGGGCGTTGCATTGCAACAGGCCTAAAGCCAGCTCCCGGCTTAAGGCCTTAGCCTCATCGAGCTTTTGGGCACTATCGCGCGTAGCAAATGGGCTTAACTCCTCGATGCACTTTTGCACCGCGTGCTTGGCCTTAGCGGTACGTGCCGAGATGCGCAGCTGCGGGCTTTGCGCGCCTTGCTTAATCAGGGCGGTAATGGCGCTGACACCACCATCGTTTAAGGCCAGCAAGGCATCAAGTGCCGCCGGTAAATTAACGATATGCTGAGCAAATTCCGGCACCGCACACAAAGCGGCCTTGATTTGCTCAATCCCAGCTTGCGCCGACGCCTTAATCCCCAATTCGTTATTCTGGGCATCACACTCGAGCCATGGGTTGAGGTCGCCGAGTTTTGGCTTTCGGGCAAGCAGTACTCGATTGAACGGCTGGCCCTTAGTCCACTCATTGAACCAATTGAGCTTTTGGATACGGTTTAAGGCGATATTGAGCTCTTGGTTCATATCCAAAGGCAGACCTGAGCTCAAATTGCGCAACTGGCGGTTAAAGACCTCATCGTAGCGGGTCAAAATGATGGTGAGCGGATTGTAGACACCGGCACGCTTTTCTGGGGTCTTGCCCACATTGTTTTCGACCCAGTCAGACAAAATGGTGAGCACCGAAGTGACGTCTTGCTGAGCGTTAACGCCAATGCAGAAGAGCAGCTGGTCGATTTCGTTACGGCGCGAGTAGCGCTCGAAGAGATAGGCGACCTTACCACGGCGGAAAAATTCGCTGCCGCGCATCTGGAAGGCCTCGGACAAGGAGGCAGGAGCTTGCCCCGGCGTAAAGGACGCGCCATCGTCCTTGACGTCAGTGAGCAGCACTACGTCGCGCGAGCGCGCCCCCGGCAAGTCAAGCACGTCAAAGTCATCAAGTGGCCCTGAGCTCTCAAGGAAGAAACTGAGCTCCAAGGACAGGGCAGCCAAACGCGAGGTATTAACCGCAACCGGCACCACTGAGTCCCCAGACACCAAGGCGCACGATAAGGTCGAGCTGTCGCTGAACATGGTGCTGAGCTTGGTGATGTGCATGATGGTGCCGGCGGCGTTTTGCTTTAAGGAGCCGTCCGGCTGCACCGTGACAAAGGCTTCCTTCGGGGCATAGACCCATTGGTGGCCCTGCAGCAGCAAGAGCTCGGAGGCTAGGACGCGATAGGTCTCAGAGAAGATCGGCAACTCCTGCCAGAAAATCGAGAGCGCCTTAATGCGGCCATCCAAGGTCATAAAAGGCAGCATGCTGCGCAGCTTGCCCCACAGGCGCGGCATTTCGTCGCAACCTGAAACCTTACCATTGGAGTTTTGCTTGACGTAGTCGGCAAGTTCCACTACCTGCGCCGGGCTAATGTAATTGACCTCAGTTACGCCAGCCACGCAGACTGTGCGCCCAGGGTAACAAGAGCCCAAAGAATCAGAGCCCTGGGCCAGGCTCTGGGCCTGCTCGGGCTGATAGCGCAGAAACTCGGCGCGCGCCTTAGTATCGACCAAGGACTCCAACGAGGAGAGCTTACTTAAATACTCGTCTTCAGAGGTTGGAACCTTAACGTCGCTTTGGTTGATATCGTAGAAGAAGGCGTTAATTAAGATCATACCGAGCTCAAGCTCATGCAAGACCTTAAGCTCAATTGGGAAGCCTGGTGGGCACGAGGTGGCGCGGTGGGTAAAGCGCGTGGCAAAGCCGGTGGCCTCGGAGTTATTGCCCGACGGATTGACGTGGCGGATAAAGTCGACTTCGGCGCCATCCCAATGGGTCGACAAAACCCCACTACTGCCAGCGGCCAAGGTCGAGACCAAGTAGCTCTTACCTGCTTGCGAGGCACCGAACAGGCCAATGGTCGGGCGCGCCGCAACGTTGCTCGCGCTGTAATTTAATAAATTGGCCGAGCGCTCTAACCTGACGGTTAACTCGGCACTCTTTTCCCCTAACTCAGGGGCTACCCCTTGATTGCGCTCCACCCAAGTGCTGCCCCATGCAGCGGCCTTGGTGGCATTAACTAATTGTGCGTGCATAAAGAAGCCATCCTGTGATGACGCCCCAGCCCTAAGGGCTCAACCGAGCCCAACCAGGCTCAACCGAGCCCAACCAGGCTCAACCGAGCTCAACCGAGCCCAACCAGGCTCAACCGAGCTGAACTGGGACCAACTGAGCCCAACTGGGACTAACAGAGCCCAACTGGGACTAACAGAGCCCAACTGGGACCAACATAGCCCAAAGCCCAGCAAAGCCCAACCGAGCCCACAGCCCCGGGCGGGGCGTCCATTAAAAGGGAAAAAATTACAAACGCTGACGTGGATTGAGGCCGCTTAAGTTGATCGAGCCTGAATCCATGAAGTACTTGATGTGCGCTCCCGAAATGGTCTTGAGGTACATCTTGAAGTACGGCGTGTAATCACGGCCATCGTCTGAGACCACCGACTCAAGCTGGAAGGTCTCAACCTGCTTTAAGCGCGGCAAATTGCGCTTGATAAAGGCCAGAGGATATGGCGAGTGGCGGTTGACCGTCTTCAAGGTCACGGCAAATTGCACGCGATCGACGTTGAGCTTGTGCAGTAATTGCTCAAAGCCAGCCTTATAGCGGGCGCGCACCGTGGCGATATTGCGGGTCAAGGCGTCAGTGAGGTAATTGTTGAGGCCATCCTCGAGCTCTTGGCGCTTAGTGTCCAGCTCAGCATTGAAGACCGTGAGCACCGCCGCGTTATAGCGCTCTTGGTAGAGCGAGCTAATCAGGGCCTGGCGCTCAGCGGCGAGCTTATCCTTATTGGCAAAGAGGCCCTTTAAGCCGGTCGGCTGCTCAATCTTGCTATCAGCCTCAGCGGTCACAGCGCTGAGCAAGGCCTGCTCGAGCTCATTCTTGCGCCCTTGCAGCACCGTCTCCAAGTTCTCAAGTTGATCTAAGTAAGACTCCGCCCCGGCCTTAACCTCAGCTTGGAGCTCAAAGTCGAGCTCATCCACGAAGTTTTTGACCGACTCGCGATCGATATCGCGGAAGGTTAAGGAGAGCGCCTTACGTACCGAATGAATCTCATCGACGTTATCTAAGGCCTCAATCTTAAAGAGCGGGGTCGCCTCGACCGTTGGGTCGTCAAGCAGGCGAAAGCCCAGCTCGACCGAGAGCTGCGTCTTAAAGGCCTCATCGGCGCGTCCCACCGCCACAAAGTTCGAGTCTTCATCGTCCTCAGAGCTTTGGTTTTGGCGCGCCACCATGCGGGCAGAATCATAGCGATAGAGCACCGACTCAGGGCTGATGATATTGCTATTGTCGATAATACCGACATAGTGGGCGCTGTTGGTAACTTCGGCCGGATACGAGTAGAAGCGGAAGTTCGGGAACTTGTCGTGAGACAGACGCAGATAGCATAAGAGCGCGCCCACGGCGGCGGTGGTCTTAGGGTCACCGATGAACTCGCCGTCATGCTGGAATGGGTACCACGACTCGCAGCGATAGCGGTGCATTGGGATAATGCGCGAGCTTGGGATATTGAGGCGCTGCAAGAAGAAGGAGTAAATACCTGGCAGCTTAGAGCAACGGCCGGTGAGCAGCACCAAGTCGCATTGATAGACCGTGAGCACCTCGGCCATCTTGGTTAAGATGCGGCAGATGTTAAAGCGGCTGCCCTCAACCAAGGCGCGGTTGATCTTCGCGATATCAAAGCTGAAGCGATAGTCCATAATCGAGAAATTAGGGACGTACGGCTTAATCAAATTGTCAGCGTAAGCGATGACCTCGGCGCTTGGCAGATCATACGGGCCCATACGCTTGATGGTCGGCGCCAGCTGCGGATTGACTTCCTGGTCGAGCAGGAAATCACGCACTGAGCCCTTGACCACACACGATGGGGCATACGGATCTAAGTTCTCAAGATGGAACAAGATCTTGTAGGCAATGCGCACCAGAATCTGCTGGGTAAATTGCGAGCGCAGCATCTCAGTGCGCACATTACCCGTGGTGCCATCGCCCACCAGCTGCTGCAAGATCGGCTTGAAGTTAACGCGCGCCGTAGCCAAGGAATAGGACAGGCGCGTCATTATGCACTCACGAATGATATCGTGCACTAAGTCGTCACCTGCGATCTTAAAGCCGTCCTTGTAAATCTCCAGCGGCCGAATATCGTCCTCATAGGAGGCAACGTCACGCCTAAAGGTGTAGTCCTTGATGACCAAGTCAGTGGTGCCGCCCCCGATATCAAGCGAGGCGATACGCGCGCTGTGCAGGGCCATGCCCTCACCATCGATCAAGCGCTCGCCGATACGCGACCCGACCGACGCCCGGCGCAGGCCCGCGATAAAGGCCTTGCAGTCACCTTGGTAGGTCTTTTGGCTCTCGTTGTAGAGATAGACCACTTGCCCGGCTTCTGCCTCATTCCAATCAAGATAGACCTCAGGAATTGGCAGAGCGAGCAATGAGTTATCACTAGTGGCGCCAAAGGCGAACTCTTGGGCTGGGCTTAAATCAAGGCCCAGGCTCTTCCAGAGAATGCCTAAAGCCTCATAGACGCAGGCGCGGTAGAGCTCGCGCTCTTCAGCGGGCATCGAAGGCGGCGTGGTCAGAATAATGGCCTTTAAGCGGCGTGGAGTATTCTTGGAGGTGCACTGCTGGCGCTGACTTAAGGAGTTCATCTGCACCATGGCCTGCAAGAAGATTTCGATCAGCATAAAGGTCATGGTGGAGCGATTGGAGTAGCACGACTCAAGGTTATCGTAAACCATATCGTCGGCGTCCAAGGCAAAGTAAGCCTTACCCTCAGTGTTGAAGTAGCTGCCGACGCTATTTAAGTAAGCGCGGTCGGTCTGGCCCTTTAAGGCCGCCTGCAACTTGGGGCTAGCAATCTGATAGGAGTAATTGTTAAAGACCCAACGGTCGTTGGTCAGCGGCTGGACATTCCACAGATAGCGCTTCGGCGAGGTTAAACCCGAAGTACCCTCATTGCCGTGGCGGTGCGAGGCCAAATTGCTCGCCTCGGTGCCCACGCGCACCATCGACGGCCAGCTAAAGGCGTCCGAGCGGCCCGAGCGCGCGGAGCGATTGTCGTAATCGAAGTTCGGGCGGGCAAACTCAATGCGGCTGACAAAGGCCTCGGAATAGACACGCTCGGGGGCGTTGAGGTCACGCAGCACCAGGCCATAGGTGTCCTTGAAGTCATCGTCGCCGCGTGTGGCATTGGGATGGTCTTCGACCATGATGCCGCAGGAGCGGGCGTTGCCAATGTCCAGAATCAAGGAGACATTGACCATCTTGGACGAGGCGTATTCTGAAGCCGAGAAGGAGGCGTCAGCGGCGGTGTGATTGGCGATAAAGTGCACCGCCTGTGGCTTAACCATAAAGCCCATAAAGGCGAGCACGTTAAGGTAATGGGCCTCATGGGCATGGTCGCGTACCACCGCCTCATTTAAGAGCTCATCAAGCATGCGCGGCTCACAGCGCTCTTGGTAGAGGTCGCGAAATACCGACTCCGCCCACTCGCGCACCCACGGCAGCGCCCCTGGACGATTCTTTAAGAATGGTTGGCAGCGGTCAGCGGTATAAGCAAGCTTAAAGCGTACGCCCGACTCGACGTCGCGCGCGGTCGGAGCCAAATATCCGTTGACGTCATCGGCGCTCAAAGTAGGCTGAGTCTTAGTGTCAAAGGCGACCACGATGCGGTAGTAAGCCTTAGTCGGCTTGCGCTTAATCGGGGTACCGGTCGGCCCTATCATCTCACCGCCCAAGCAATCGGACACCACCTCCGACGCATCTAAGCCATGGGCGACGCAATAGCGCGAGATCACCTTAGGATCGTCGACCTTGACGATGCGGGCGCGCGCCCAATTGAGCGGCCCGTACTGATTCTGGTTGATATGGTCAGGCAGGTATGGCAGCGGGAACCAGACGCCATCGTAGAGCTCGAGCGACTGCTTAAGCGCAATGGCGTAAGTGGCGTTGATGGGATCAACCGTGCGCTCATTGATCGGGTCGACATAGATCACCTCAGAGGTAATCTTAGGCACGAGGCGCACCAAGGGCTCATCTTGGGCGGCGGCAAAGCGCACAAAGTAGCCCGTTTCAATGGCCTTGATGACACTGAGATCATCCTTACACTTGAAGTCCAGCAAAACATCGTAGTCGATAAACTGAACTCCCGAGTTTTGCACCAACTCAATATTGCCGTCTAGCGGCACCACTTCAGGATACATTACCCCACTCTCCCTCACGCGGCCAAGACCGAAGGCAGAACCTCTGCAAAACAAATCCGCGCCAGCACCCAACAAAAAAGCCAACCGACCCTAAAAGCCATCGGGGCCAGAAAGCGCAGCGGCGCCAGTCCTCACCATGGTACCAGATTAATTAGGCGACGTGTGCGCCGCGCATCTTGTTTTGCTAACTAGGCTACACAAAGCCCCATCGTGCCCCGCCACAGGGCACGCCCCACCACAAGCGACCTGTACGGTCGTGTGCCACCTTTGAGTAAACAACCACCTAAAACGGCTCTTTGCGCTGTACCTGCAATCACTCTTAAGCTCTTTGTGGTAATCATAAGAGCCATAAACAGGCAGAAAGCACGATATCTGTGGCTGTTTGCTTCTAAGTGGCAGTCGACCGTACAGGTCGACCACAAGCAAAAACAGGGCACACCCCCAGCAGGAACGCAAGACAGAAAACGAGCCAATAAAATGCAACAACCATCCGACACAGAAAAGCCTGAGCCAAGGTCCTTTAAAACCGCAAGATCAACAGCTCAGAGAGCCCCAGCGCCCAGCCCCAATACCACAAAGCGGCTCGATCTTAGACCCAGCCGCTGTCTTAGCTCGCCGCTCAGCGCAACACCCTACCCGCTATAAAGGCTGTACTCCGCCCCAAGCGCGATACTCAGGAACGCCCTGCCCGCCCTGAAGGCTACCCACCGTCACAGGTACAAAGCTCAAAAGCGCAGTGCCCTACCATCTCTGAAAACTGAATGTCATACCAGACTCGGAACTCAGAAGCGCAAAGCTCGACCAGCAATAAAGAGGGAGCACTGACGCAGGAGCGAAGCTCAAGGGCAAAACGCCAGCCTGCTATCAAGGATGAAATCCGTCGCAGAAGCAGTACTCAAAGGCACAACTCCTATCACGCCTTGAAGATTGTGCGCTGTACCAGGCGGGTGCTCAACACGAGAGCTAGCGTTTTACCCGCCCTAAAGATTACGCAGCGTACCTGGCGCCAACATGGACAGAGAACAGAACGCCACAAGAACTGCAAGCTGCGCCTGCCAGTGCTGCGCGAGGTGAGTGCTCTTAGCGGTCGAGATTGGAGCTGCGCGTGGTGCGGCCACCGTAGGCGGGCTTAAGCAGGAAAGCCATATAGGTGCGGCTTTTTTGCTCCTCAAAGGTGTATTCCTTGAGGATGGCCGAGGCCAGCTCACGCCCCAGCACCACGTTGATGCCTGCCTCGGTCACGTCGTTCAACGGCTTAGGACCAGACGCGGCACGAATCGAGTTATATAGACCACCTAAGAGCAAGATATCGGAAATACGCCGCTCGAAGAGCCCCTTGAGCTCAGTAATTGACTGAGCGCCACCAGTGCCATGAATCGCCATAATGAGGCCTCCTTATGATGGAACATGGCACCAAGTGTAACGAGCGATCTTGCCAGATTCTGGCACTCAAAAAATTACATAGATACAACATCAAGGCAAAATAAAAAGCGCACTGCGCTTCTTCATTTTGTGGTGCCAAAGATGGGACTCGAACCCATACACTATCGCTAGCGGCGGATTTTGAATCCGCTGCGTCTACCAATTCCGCCACTTTGGCTCACGGGTGCGCATTATAGCGGGCGCTTAGCCCCTTGTCTAGCTTTGTACCACAAAAAATCACGCAACCACCACCCCACCATATCTGCACGCACACCGACCCCGCCGCCAGCCCCAAAAATAAGCCCTTCAAGGCTACCTCAAGCCACCACTCAGCCACGAGCGCACGGCTCCAAGGCTGCGCCCAAGCGCTTTGCGGCTATGCCCTGCTGAGGCATCAGCCTGAAGTTAGGGCAAAGCAGAAGCTTAGAGCTGGAAGCACGCTACTCAGCGGAGCTCTCCGAGCACTGCACCGGCCAGGCGGTCAGCCTAGGACTGAGCTACCGCTTCTAAGAAGCCCCAGCGCCGCTGTACCACTGCCCCAGCAGCACCGCTATAGCGGGCGCAACCACACCGGGCACAGCCCAGGCGCCTGCTTCCCAAGGAGTAAGCGCCTTGGTCTCATTAGAACCGCCCCAGCAGCACAGCCTAGAGGGCGCATCCTAGGCGCCTGCTTCCCAAGGAGCAGGTGCCTTGCTCTCAATATCCCGCCCCGCCTCCCCAACACCAGCCGATATCCTTAAGTGACAGCTTACGGCTTCAGCCCCAGAGACAGCGCGGTAAATGACCACTGACAGCTGCTCCCCGCTATTTCTCCAACAATATACCCAAATTCAAGAATAGGACACGCTCAGCCGGGCCCAATGTCGATCGTGAGTTTTTTGGGGCCAAATTTTCGCGGGTGTAAAAGACAACCAAAGAGGCCCAAAAGCTCTTAGTGATCAGTCTTTTCTTTCTTATTGTTGAGCGCGATTAAAAATACGGTGTATTTTCATAATGATATGGTGCTGCCCTATTCCCATGATGGGATGACTCATCAACTCTACAGTCGAGTCTCCGCACCGCCATTCCTGCACCACACTCCAGCCGGAGGCTGGATTTTTGTTGTTCCCAGCTTTGCTTTCTTCTCGGTTGACTTCACGGCCTCACCCTAGGTGAGAGCCCCTGCTCAAACGCCCCCAATTCCATCTTCCTCTCTTCCCCCACCTCCTGAGCATCTAAAGCACAGTGACCGTGAGAATGACAAAGCCCTAACTGGCCCTTTGGCCTAAGGCAGGTCCCCATGAGTCTAAGCAAACACGCGCTCACCTTTCTCAAGCGCCACTACCATGCGCTTTTACAGCGGGCCTATGTCTTAGGCCTTGCCGCCACCGCTGAGCGTCGTTTTACCCTCATCCCAGCACCCCACAGCGCCCAACCAGCTCCTGCCTACCGCCGCCGCTCCAAGCTCACCGTGCCCTTCCTTGCCGCCCTCACCGCCCTGAGCTGCGGCCCTGGGCTTGATACCGCTATCGCCCGAACCACACTGTATGGCAACACGATCAGCAGCGGAACTTATAAAGAAGGCCTTGAAATCAAATCGCCAGGCAACTACACCGTGGCCAATGGCACCAAATTTCAGGGAATTAAAAAAGAAGATGATGATATCGGCGCACTTTACTTATCATTATCAGTAAACACAGGCGATTGTGGGCTGACTTTTGCTGGGGCGGCCGAGTTTTTAGAAAATTATGCGAGCATTGGCGGCGGAGCGATTTACACACGAGAAAATCTAACCATCACCGGTGGCAGCGGGAACATCACATTTTCAGGAAATTCTGCGAGCATTTACGGCGGAGCGATTTACGCACCAGGAAATCTAACCATCACCAGTGGCAGCGGGAACATCACATTTTCAGGAAATTCTGCGAGAAATAACGGCGGAGCGATTTACACAAAAGGAAATCTAACAACCATCGAGGGCGGTGCCGGTAAAATCTCTTTTAGCGGCAACCACTCCAATCGTGGTGGTGGTGCCATCTATAGCAGCAATGGAAGTATCAACATAAGCGCGGGAACTGGTGACATTGAGTTTGTTAACAATCATGCAGATATCAATGGAGGCGCTATCTACACCGAAAATGTCGCCAACATCACGCTCACTGCGGCTGAAGGCAACATCACCTTTTCGGGCAATACTGCGGGCTCAAGCAAAGCTAGCAACAGCATTTATATTCACAACTACAATGGCGCAAACGTCCACCTGCAAGCCACAGATGGGCACTATGTCAGCTTTGCTGATGCCATTAGCGGTTCGAGCCCTACCGGTATTAACGTGAACCTTAACCAAGGTGACGACTATGACGGCGCGATCAAGTTCTCAACATCCATGACCTTAGGGCAGGTGACCCAGCACAATGGCACTTTTGAGCTCAGTGGCACAGGCACCACGCTCACCGTAACCGAGAGCTTTACCCACACTGATGGCACCATTGTGCTCAAGCCAAAAGCGGCCTTTACCGTGGCAAAAGGCAACTATACCTCGCCTAAATATGGCTCACCAACAACTGCTCTTGAACTAAGCTCCGGCTCTAAGTTTGAGGTCAGCGCGGGCAGCTACACTCTCTCCGATGGCGCCACGGTCAAGGTCTCCGGCCTAGGCTCGAGCATCACGGCCCAAACCATCAAACTAAACTCAGGATCCACGCTGTACTTCCAGCTTGACCAGTCGGTTTACGACAATAAGCCTGAGAACGCAATGCTCAAGCTCAACCAGACTGACAACAGCGCCCAAGCCATTTCGCTCAAGGACGTCACGGTAACAGTTGATGCCGCTACTACCACGGCGGCCAAGCGGCGCGCCGCACGTACCGGCACCTCCGAGACGGTGCACCTACTCCACAGCAATAAGGGCTTTACCGACATCCCAGCCGATAGTGCCGCCAACAATCTCTACCAAGTGAAAGTTACCGATGGTGAGACCTATCGCTACGGCGAGGATACTACGCCTGCCCCCGATCCGGGCACGGGCGGCACCAATCCAGGTCAAGGCGGTACTGATCCAGGCACCGGTGGCACCAAGCCGGGCGAGGGCAATACCCCTAACCCACCAGGTGGCGGGGATGGCTCTGGGGGTGACAGCTTAGTTGCGGTCCGTGATCCGCAGGGCTTAGCGCGCCTGGGCGCAACCGGCAATCAGGCGCGGGCCTTTACCATCTTAGAAAACGGCACTTTTGCTGTAGGCTCGCCGGAGGAGCGCTACTTTAAGGCCAAGGGCGGTATATTTGAAGTGACCCAGCAAGACGGCACGGCAGGTCTTAACGCGCTCACGGCCTTGCTGCCAAACGATGCTCCGGTGGTGCTCGACCAAGTACGCCACACCATAAGCTTTATCACCCAAGCGGCCTTTGATAGCACTGAGCTACCTCAGGCCCGCCTCAGCGCCACCGCACGCGGCGCCGTACAAGATGATAGTGGCCGCATCAGCGCGCCGCTGAGCCTGAACTCAGCGCTCTGGCTCAAAGCTCGCCTCAACAATTTGGAGAGCGAGCGCTACGACAGTGGCGTGGCAGGCTATGAGGGCGATTTGAGTGTGCTGGCCTTAGGCATCGACACGGCGCTTTCTGATAAGTGGCAGCTGGGCTTTGGCTTTAGCTATAGCAAGGGGGATCTTGATGCTCTGAGCCGCTCGGTGGAAAGTGAGGGCTACAGCCTCTTCACCTATGGCCGTTATCGCTCGGACAACTGGTACTTAAACGGCTTAGTCGCGGTGTCCTTAGAGGACTACGACGAGGACAGCCAAGTCCTCACCCAGCGCACCACGGCTGATTACCGGGCCACCACGCTCTACGGCGGTATTTTCACCGGCCTTGAGCTTAGTACCGCGCACGGTGGGAGCTTTACCCCAGAATTGGGGCTGACCGTGCTCTCGACCAAGCTCTCAGACTACGACAGTGACTTCAGCTCTGACATCGAAGCCGAGCGCGCCACTATCAGCTCGGCCTTAGCGGGCTTTAAGTGGCAGCTACAAGCTATTAGCACCGAGGCAGCCGAGCTCACTCTCCAAGGCTCCCTGCACGCGCGCTATGACCTGAGCACGGCGGGCGTGGACTACACGGTGGGGCTCTCTAACGGCACACAGCTTCAGCTCACTGGTGAAGAGCCGGATCGCTTTGCGGTCATGCCGAGCTTAGGCGTAAGCCTGAAGTTAGGGCAAAGCAGAGCCTTAGAGCTGGAAGCGCGCTACTCAGCGGAGCTCTCCGAGCACTTCACCGGTCAAGCGGTCAGCCTCGGCCTGAGCTACCGCTTCTAAGGCCTACGTCCTAAGACCCGCGTCCTAGGCCGCAGCGCGCTGTGTCCAGCACGCGGGGCACAGCGCGCTGCCCTAGCTGCGGGCTGTACCCTACTGGTTGGGGGCTTGGACCTGTGCGCTATGCCTTTGAGGGCTAGAGCCTGTGAGCTGGGGCTAGAGCCTGCGGTTTAACACCATAATGGCCAAGATGGTGAAGATAATTGATGGAATAAAGACACCGATGATCGGCGGCAGGCCGATGATATAGGTGAAGTTTGGTAGCACCTCATTTAACAGATAGAAGGCAAAGCCTACCGCAAGGCCAATTAATACACGGGTGGCCATCGGCACTGAGCGCAGTGAACCAAAGACGGTGCTGGCGCCCAAAAGCAGCATCACCACCATAGAGACCGGCAAGATAAATTTCTTGTACAAATTGGTCTTATAGCGATTGGCGTCGATGTTATTGCTCTCAAGGTATGAGATATAGTCGATGAGCTCGCTTACGGTGAAGTCGCGGTTGTAGAGGTTAAAGATCTCCATGCGCTCCGGATTTAAGTAGAGGTTCCACTGCTGCAGAGTGGAGTGCTCCTGCGTAATCTTTTGATCACTAAAATGCGTGGTGGTCACATCAAAGATATCCCACATATGGCTTTCTTGGTTGTAGATACCGATGTTGGCGCGATCGGTCTTACGCAATACCGTGCCATCGAAGGTGAAGCGATTGATATTGTGGATAGTTTGATCGGTATTGATATGGCCGATGTTGATAAAGTGGGCGCCATCGCGCAGCCACAGGCCCCAGCTAATGCGTGAGACGCGGCCACCGGAGCTGGCAAAGCTATACTCACTTTGCGCGTATTGCTGGAGCATCGGCACGACCGTTTGGCCCATCAGCGCCACGACCAGTACTACCGGCACCACCATCTTGCACGCGCTCAAGATCAGCTGCAGCTTTGATAGACCCGCGCTTTGCATGACCACGAGCTCTGAGTTTTTACTGAGCATACCCAGGCCAATGACGCAGCCTAGCAGCACCGCGACCGGAAAGAGCTGAACAAAGAGGCCAGGGGTGAGCAGCGCCACGTACCAGAGCAAGAACATGAAGTCGACGTCGCCATCACCCAAGTGACGCGACTGGTCGATAAAGGTGATGATATCCGAGATCACAGTTAGGCCACCGGCGGCAATCAGAGTAATGAGCAGTACCGTCTTGCCGATGTAGCGATCCAATACGCCAAAGATCATGACTGCACCTCCTGCTCCAACTTAAGCCCAGTTGACGCATCTGCGCCCACCTTATTAACCCCATTAGCAGAGCCACTATTCCCAGCTGCACCTGATGAGTCTGATGAACCCGAGGAACCTTTTGGACCATTTGGACCAAATGGCCCCTTTGGACCAAATGGCCCCTTTGGCCCACGCGGTGCGCGCATTTTCTTGAGGTGCGACTTTGGCAGATTGAGCGGAATGGCGACAAAGAGCAAGAAGAAAACCGGTACCACAAGCAAGCCAGGCCACAGCGGCAAGGTGCTGGTGAGCATGAGATTACGCAACGAAAGCAAGAACATGTAGTAGGCAGCGTAAATCAAGATGGCTGGCATCAAGCGGGCAAAGCGGCCCTGACGTGGGTTAACCATGGAAAGCGGCACCGCCACCATGGACAAGATCAAGGTTGCGAGGATTGGGCTGATGCGCCATTGGGCCTCCACTTGGGCCTCCAGCTCCGAACTCATAAAGAGCTCTGGGGTGGTCATACGCTCAATCACGCCCTTTTTGCGGGTTTCCTCAGTGATGTTGCCCGAGATCGGCGCGCGGAACGAATCAAAGTGGGCGCGACGATAAGTGCCGTCAAGCGGCATTTCATAGCGGCGGCCATCGCTTAAGGTAAGCCAGCGCACGCCATCGGGGTCGAGCACTAAATGGCCTTCGTTAGCGACGGTGATGGAAGCAGCAGGGCGCGAGGGATCTTGGGAGTTTTCAATGACGTAGATCTGGTGAATATCCTTATTCTCGCTTTGGGTGTCGACTTCCTCGACGTAGATATTGTAAGAGCCGAAGTTGACAAAACGGCCGCTATCGATCGGCAGGAACTCAGGGTCGGAGCTAGCTTGTTGCTGCAAGGTGTAACGGGCATCGGCGGCACGATAGGTCAGCTCGAGACTGACCACGCCCACCAAGAACGCGGCACCGCAACCTAAAAGCAAGGAGACAAACATCACGCGCACCGGCGAGTAGCCAATGGCACGCATCACCACCATTTCCGAGTCCGAGCAAATGCGACCGATGGTGATGATGATGGAGACGTACAGCGTCAGCGGGAAGAGATAGGTCAAGAACTCCGGCAGCGAGTAGAGCAAGAAGAGCAGGATGAGGCGTGGCGGCAGCTGGCCTAAGGCCGCCTCCGTCATGAGCCGGACGATACTTTGGCCCACAAAAATCGCAATCAGAACCAAGAGGACCATCAGCTGCGATTTCAGCAGTTCCTTAAAGATGTATTTATCGATGATCACAAGCACATCATCCGCTTAACTGCTGCCCCTACCCCAAAGCAGAGACACAACCCAACCAACAAAAAAGCAAAGACCTACTGGCCAAAGCTAGATCTTCATATTATACGGGGTTTGGCGCGGCGCGACCATCAAGCCCGGCCGAACTGTCAGCAAACAGGACACGCAAAAGCCTTAAGCCCAGACCAAAACAAGAAAAAGCGGAAGAGAAACTTCAGGCGGGAACAAAGTGGGTCCAAAAGAACCAGGCAACCAGAAAAGCAAAAAAACGCACGAAAAACGTGCGCCAGATCACAAATTAGCGTATACCCTATTGACATCCGTATACGGTAAGTATTTATAATAGAAGGCATAGTACCACAAATAGCAACTTCGTCCCACGAGGAGACATTAATACGAATCCACAAAGATACTATGCCGACCCCCATTGTGCGAAAAATTACCGCAAAGCTCAAGGGGAAAATGACCAAATTGGTGATTTTCACCACAATGGGGCCCCAATGAGGGCACAGGACAAACGCCCTTAAGATTCGGACGAAGCTGAAAGCAAGGCCAAAGATCAATCCACGACCCCGCTCCACAAACGGTGCCTCTAGGCCTAGAATCAACCACCAATGAAAAACGTTATAGCTGTCTTCTCACTTTTGCTGCTTATGGCCCTGCCGCTAAGCGCAAGCGCTGCCCCGACCACCACCGAAGCGACAAGCGCTCCTTACGCACCCACTACTGAGAACATGACGCGCCTGTCTTACGAGATTGCTAAGCTCCAAGACAGCATTAATCTGCTGAGCCAACAGCAACGGGAACTGAAGGAAGAGATCAAGGAGGTCGACGATAGCAGCGTGGGCTTGCCCACAGTCTTTTTCTTGTTGTGGATGGGCTTTTTGCTGTTCATCTATGTGCGCGGGCCTTCGAAATAACGGAACCGCCTCAAACGGAGTCACCAAAAGCAGCGGCTGAGCAGTGCTAACTTGCCTACCATCAAAGGCCGCTGCTTGATGCGGGCGCTCACGAGACATAAGACGAGCAAGCAGCGGTGGTTCGCCCTTGACCTGGGAAGACGAACCTAACTGCAAGACGATCCCAAGATCAAACGCAAGCTGCAAAGTGTGAGGTTTTGTCAGGTCAAAACCTCACATATGCGATAAAATAGGACTTAGGTAACAGCTCGCCAAGTTGACAACCTAGGTCGAACTCAATTGTTCTGTCATCGGGCTAATGCCCGTGACCATTGTTAAAGACCGGATAGCTTTATGAGCGAGAACAACGACAACAATACCAATGGCACCAATGGCTCTGCTTGGCTGGTTTTACTTGCATGGTTCCAGTTTCTTTTATTCTTCAAGTGGCTTACTTGGTTCAAAAAGTCAAAAAAGTCCATCCCACTGAGTAAAACTTTAGTTAAGCGCAAATTAAAGGAATGTGGCTTAGTAATCGGATATTTTTCAACCGCTTTTGGAACTATAGTTGCATATCTTTTTACACAAGACACCAAGTTATTTGATTTACTTAATATTGAAACATGGCATCATTTTAGCGAGCTTTCTTGGCAATTTCGTATTGCTTTTTTGTTTGCGCCATTTACTTTAATTGCAGACGTCTATTTTATAACAAGATTAAATTATTGGAAATCAATTGAAAATATAACAGCCCTAGAGGACGAGTTAAATCAGACTAACGAAACAACGAGAACAATAACAAGACTTCAAAAAGCTGAAGAAAAAGATATAGCAATTACTCAATTAGCTAATACACTATTAGAAAATGCCTCTATTTTAAATTTTCTAAATAATGTATCATATAAGCGTGAATTTCGCCAGAATCGGTACGATGTACCGAACATACGTTTCATAGAATTTCAAAAATTCTAGCAACATTTGCTTTAAGATTAACCATTGACGTTGAAAATAACTGGCATTTTAAGTTGAGAAATGTCTTATTAATCTGTGTACCTATGGTACACGTAAATTTCTCTAGAATCGGTACGTCATACCGATCATACATTTCATAGAATTTTAAAAATTTTAGCAACTTTTGC
>CALXXU010000005.1 GCA_944392765.1 uncultured Anaerobiospirillum sp. | reverse complement strand
ATTTTTTTTTAAATAAGAGGCAATATTTGGCTGTTTTGTGCAAGATACTAGCAAGGTCTGAGAGAAATTAAGGTTTATAGTATGTTGAAACTCTAGTCTATATCTAAAACTCTAAGTTAATATACTTTGAATAGGCTAGAGCTTTGTAACTTAACATGGTGTTTGTGATGATTGATGCCAATCGCGCTAAAACTGAAGGTTTTGGTTGTTCACCAATTAACCCTGTGGCATGCCAAACTTGTGAATTTATGACGAGAAAATACTCTGCAAATTGCCTTGTTTATTCAGAAGACATAGGGGCGGTCAAACCTGATGATGTTTACAGGTATGGTAAACCTTGCAAGTATTATAGCAAAAAAAAATAATTAAATAAATTATTTGTTGTTTGTTATTATAGATAAAACACTTATTTTAGATCGTCAATATCGTCTTCTTGAGGTGGTATATTATGGATGTACAAAAGTTACAGATTAAGAGCTTCATGAAAGAAGTTAAGCACTATGAAATTCCTTGCTATCAGCGTTCATATTCTTGGTCTCAAAAGGATTGCGAAGATATTTATGAAGATATCATTAGTCTTTATCATCAGCGTGCAGATGATAAATCAGCTACTCACTTTATTGGCAGTGTAGTATGTCAGAAATTAAACAATTCTCCTACCAGTGATTTGTTTATTATTGATGGTCAGCAACGTTTAACCACGATGTATCTGTTCTATCTTGCTTTGTCACGGGTTGCTAAAGAGCGTGCTAAAAAAGCAAATGATTCAGATGACATTGATTATGATGAATTTGCAAAGACTATTGCTACTGAAATTATTTCTGATGGCAATACATATAAACGTGATAGTGTGGTAAAACATCGTTTTAAGCTATTTAAGCAAGATCAAGTCGCCATGAACGCTCTGTTTGCTGGCAATAAAGATTGTTTTATTAAAGATTCTTTGCTTACCAAAAATTACAATTTCTTTTATAAAACCATTTCTGATGAAGAGGTTGTTCCGCTTAATGAGTTATATGAAATAACTGACTATGTCATTTTTGTAAGAATTGGATTGGAGGCTAGCGATGATGCTCAGCTGATCTTTGAATCACTCAACTCTAAAGGCTTAGAACTATCAGAAGGTGATAAGATTCGTAACTTTGTTTTAATGGGAATTGATCAAAACGAAGTAAAAGATTGTTATGAGTATAAATGGCTTCCAGTTGAACAAAATTGCAATAGTGCTAAAAATAAAGATCCATTATCTGATTTTATCCAACATTATTTAATGATTCATTGCAATCGTAGTAAGGCTCCTAATAAAAGATCGTTATATGTCTCGTTCAAAGACTACCTTCTTGCAAAAAGCAATAAGAAATTATCTAGTCATATTAAAATCAACGAAATGAACGAGCTGTGTGATTATTCCGAATTATATAAGAGAATTAATTCTTGCTCTTATCCTTTATATGAATATTGTGATACAAATTTAAAGCCGCAAGAGCGTTCTGATCTTCAATTTAGTATTGAGCAGAGCCTAAATGGATTATTTGCTCTAGATTACTCGGTTCATATTCCTTTTACCATGGAATGTATGAGATTGCATCAACAGCATAAGATCAGTGGTTATGAATTGCTTTCTGTCCTTCAACTTGAGGAAACATTCTTCTTAAGACGTATGGTTTGTGGCCGTGATAGCCAAGGTCTTAATCGCCTATTCCAGGATTGGGCTTCAAAAATTCATCAAAAGTTACCAGCCGAAGGTTTACTTGCCAAATTAGAGTCAATTATGTGCTCTTCTAATAGCGGCAGTGTAAGTGCCATGCCAAATGACGAGCAGTTTAAATTGTGCTTACATGATAACGATTTTTATTTAAAAACACGTTACAGTGACGCAATTAAATATATACTGGAACGTTTCGTTAATTTTAGTGATGATGGTAAACCTAATCGTGAACTTATTGCTATTACTGCAAAATACTCAATTGAGCATATTATGCCGCAAAAGCTAACCCAGGAGTGGAAGGTATCTTTAGGCGTTAATGCTGAGGCTATTCATAGCACATGGTTGAATCGTTTAGCTAATCTGACTTTACTGCCACAACCGTTTAACAGTGAGAATAGCAATAATTCGTTTAATTTCAAATGCACGCATGAGCATGGATTTGCTAATAATCGCTCACCACTGAATCAAGAAATTGCAGCTATAGGCAAATGCGAGCATTGGGGGCCCGAGGAAATGGAGACTCGCGCGCAGAGCTTGATTAAGAAAGCTCTTAAGCTTTGGCCTTATCCTAAGTACGAGCAAAACAGTGTGCCAAATAAACAAGCTGAGCTAATTGATGAAGAAAACCCAGACAATGTTTTTGATTATTGCTTAGCTGAAGAAGATGAGGATAAGCTTACAAGAACAAAACCAACTGGCTATGAGTTCATGGGACATCATTATGATGTCAACGGCTGGGTTAATTTACAGCGTCAGCTTATTCCTCAATTATTTAAGATTAATCCAGAATTAATCCATTCATGCCTTAATGATGAGGCGCAAAAGATTAAACCACTTAAGAGCTATTTGAGACGCCCTGAGCAGTTCTCAGACATGAAGATCGACTCCGATCTTTTAGTTAAGCTTGATAATGAAGCTTGGTTTAGCATTCGTGGTGCAACCCCTGTCAAAGTTAAAGTTCTCAAACAGCTTTTTGAGCTGCTGGGGCTCGAGCCTAAGGAGATGACCATTCATCTCAAGCGTACTAAGACGCAAGAGCAAGTCTCAGAGCAAGATTAAGCTCCATCCTTAAGGCTTGCCTCTTTTTTACGGGCCCCATACCGTAATTTGGTACGGGGCCCATTGTTTTGCAACAAGCTGAGATTTGAGAAGAAATCGAGCTAGGCTTGCTGTCTTATAGCACCTCAAGTCGAGTCCTGAGATGCCAAGCTGCCCTACTGAGCTTGCTTGCTAAGAAATGTGGCGTCATGGTGTTGATAAGAGATAGAGCGATGCAGTGTAAGGTAAACAAGGCCCTTGATTGCATGGCCCACAGATCCAGTGGGTTAGGATTGCAAGCCTTGCCACCAGCGAGTCTATCCATAGTCATCGCAACAGTACGAGATGTTGGGTGGGGACTTATTCAGCCGTACCAGCAGCTACAGTTGCTGTGCAACAAAGTTCACACTTCTTAGGTTGTGCTGATCTTTTGGCTGACAATCAGCCATTCCTACGCTATTTGCGTTCTGAGATTCCTTGTCTTGCAGGCTGTTCGTATCAAGTCTGGTGCTGGCAACACAAGCTGTTTTCAGTGCGATCGTTAGCCTTCACAATTTAGCAGAGATCACCCTTGGGAGGCTTGTTAGTGAACAGTCGAATAGGACTAACCTCCTCTTAATTGCGGTGAGTCGCTCGTTTGAGCAGTACGCTCATGCTTTAGGTGCCCATACCTCCACTCTGGTGCGGTCTTTTCTCTGTATCATGCGTTATAATGATAACTCGCGTGCATTTTCATTAGGGATGCTCGTGAAAGAGAGAATATCAACTTGATGCTGCTGCTTCAATAGAGCTGGTTAGGAGTGCTGAACGGTGAAGGGATCCGAGAATAATGTAAGTACGTTCATGTCTGCGATAAGTCGCTTCTATATTCCATGCTACCAGCGTCCTTATTCATGGACGGAGGCACAATGCCGTACACTGTTCGATGATATGGTGCATCTTCATGAGCAACAGCAACGTGATCATGACACTTCAGCTACTCATTTTATTGGCAGTGTGGTTTGTCAAAAAACTTTGGATTCACAGTCTGAAATCCTTGTGATTGACGGACAGCAACGTCTTACAACCATGTACCTGTTCTATTTGGCCTTGTACCGCCTTGCGCTTAGACATGCCGAGAGTCAAGTTAGTGCAGGTTCAGCAGCTAAAGGGGATGTGATTAACTACGCATCGTTGGCTCAGGCTATCAATATCCAAATGCTTACGGATAAAACCTCAAGCTTCACTTATGGTGCTCCTATTAAGCACCGTTTCAAGTTGACTGATCCTGATCAAGATGCCATGAATAAGCTCTTTACTGGGAATGAGGATGAGTTTGACAAAGACTCTTTGCTAACCAGTAATTACCACCTGTTCCTTGATTTGATTGCTCAGCAAGAGAACATGACGCTGGGTGATTTCTTTAAGATCACGGAAAGTGTTCTTTTTATTCAAATTGAGCTTGCTGCTAATGATGATGCGCAGCTAATCTTTGAATCTCTTAACTCCAAGGGCTTAGACCTATCTGAAGGCGATAAGGTTCGTAACTTTCTATTAATGGGGTTCAGTCAAGACCAAGTTGATAATTATTATCAAGAGTTGTGGCGCCCAATGGAGAAAAACTGTCAAGGAGAGCTGTCTGAGTTTATTCAATATTATCTTGCTATTAAGTATGGTCGCTCTCCGAGCATGCGGTCATTGTACTTGGACTTTAAAGACTATGTACTGCGTACTCAGAATATAGATGAGAAGGTTGCGCGTGAGAACAATTTGAACAGTGATAACAAAATTAAGATCCCGACTCTTAATGATACCAAAGTTAAGGTCATGGAGGATCTATTTGCTTATGCGCAGCTGTTCAGTCGGATCCGTTCCAGTTCCTTTGAGATGTATTCGAATTGTGACACTGAATTAAGCCCTAAAGCTAGAGCTGATTTACAAGCTGAACTTTCGCTAAGTTTGCAACGATTAGAGTACCTTAATTACTCCGTTCGTATTCCGGTCGTAATGCAGTGTATGATGCTGCATCGAATTAAGAAGATTAGCGGCACGGAACTGTTGGCTGTTTTCAAAGTTATTGAGACTTTTTTGTTCCGTCGTTGGGCATGTGGCGTACCAAGTCATGGTCTTAATCGTATGTTCCAAGCCCTGTCTTCTAGCTTTGATCCAAAGTCTGAAAATCAAGCTGTTTCTGGAGCTGTACTCAACAGATTAGTATCATTCATGTGTGCTGAAGATAAGAGCAAAGGTGTCAGTTCGATGCCTAATGATGATACCTTTATACAAGCTTTACAGGAACGAGATCTGTATTCCAACTCTCGCAACCGTGAGGCAATCTTCTATATGTTCGAGCGTTTGGAGAATGCTGATACCCTGGAACAGGTGAAGATTGACGCTTCTTACTCCATTGAGCACATAATGCCGCAAAAGCTCAGTGAGGAGTGGCGAGAGGAGTTGGGGCCAGATGCTGAGGAAATTCATAAAACTTGGCTCCATCGTATGGCTAATATGACCCTAACCGCTTATAACGGAAAGTATAGCAATAGCTCTTTTGCGGATAAGTGCTCTATGGATCATGGTTTTGCTAGCAGCCCGTTACGTATTAATCGCGAAATTGCAGAGTTTGGTCATTGGGGCCCACAAGAGATGAAATGGCGAGCAGATTTGCTTATTGCCAAGGCTCTCAAGATTTGGCCATATCCAAGTGAAGCCAAGGAAACAACCTCAAAAAAATCAACAACCACATTCGAGGCATTTGATTACAACTTAGCTGATGGTGAGCGTGAGCTTACGGGATGTAAGCTCAATGGCTATGAGTTCATGGGGCAGCACTACGACGCTAAGAACTGGTCTCAGCTGCAACAAGCAATGTTCACTCAGCTTTATCATGAAAATCCGGAGCGAATGCGTTCGTGGCTGACACAGCCATGGGGTAATTTCAACTGGCTCAAACAATTCCTTAAGGACAATCCTGATTTTGCTATAGCTAAGAAAGCTCCTTGGAATGTGATAAAGGTTGATGATGGCGTCTACATTAGCACCAGCCAAAATGTTGTTGTAAAGCTCAAGATGCTGCACCAGCTCTTCGAGATGATGGAGATTGATCGTAGTTATCTAACATTGCACTTAGTGCGCGGCAAGCCGCAGGACTAAGCTTCAGCTGAGCTTTACGGGCCCTGTACCAGTATCTGGTGCGGGGCTTGTCGTTTTGGGGCTGGCTAAGCGATTCCTAACCTAGCTGTGGCAAAATGTTGGCCTTGCTTTCATGGAGGAAATGACATGTCTCAGGCACCACAAGCTAATAGTTCGGGGGCGGGCGCTGCCGCTCCTGCAGCGCCGGGCGTGGCCGCGCTGATGGGGGAGCGGCCTATTGACTGCTTGCCGCTTAAGGTCACGCTCAGGGCCTTTTGGGGCATGATCAAGAGCTATTGGGGCTGTAAGGATAGCCTCAAGTCGTGGGGCCTGCTAGGCCTGATCGTGGCGTTAACCGGCGGCTCGGTCTATATCGCTACCGCGATTAACTCGTGGTATAAGGCCTTCTGGGACACGATCCAAGAGTACGATTTGGACGGTTTTAAGTACCAGCTCTTGATCTTTGTGGGTTTGGCCACCGTGCATGTCTTGGTTACGGTCTATAACGCCTATTTGAAGTCGTGCCTGGCGATCAATTGGCGTACCTGGCTTACCGGTAAGACCATGGAGCGCTGGCTTAAGAGTGACAATTACTACAAGCTCCAGCTCACCGATAAAAACACCGATAACCCGGATCAGCGTATCGCCGAGGACTTAAACCTCTTTGTCTCCTCGACTATTGTTCTGATCTTGGGTACGGCCACCGACCTCACTATGATGGTGACCTTCGGCGTGGTGCTGTGGAATCTTTCGGGAGCGGTCGACATTACGGTGTGGGGTTATCAGTTGCACCTGCCAGATGGCTATATGTGCTATTTGGCGCTCTTGTATGCCGTCTTGGGTACGACCTTGACCTTTATCTTAGGTCGCCCGTTAGTACGCCTCAACTTTCGTCAACAGCGCTACGAAGCTGACTTCCGTTTCTCCTTGATCCGCGTACGTGAAAACAGCGAGTCGATTGCGCTGTACCAAGGTGAGCGCGAGGAAGGCAAGTACCTGCGCACCAGCTTCGCGAGCTTAGTTGGCAACTACATCAAGCTCATCGTCTGCACCAAGCGCTTAGGCTTTTTGACCTTAGGCTATGCTCAGACTGCGGTTATTTTCCCAATCTTGATTGCCGCCCCGCTCTACTTTGCCAAGATCATCACGATGGGTTCGATCATGCAGATCAACTCGGCTTTTGGCAGGGTGCAAGACAGCCTCTCGACCCTGGTTAATAACTTCACCGCGTGGGCTTCCTGGAAGTCGGTGGTTGACCGTCTGACCTTGTTCTATCGCTCGATGGAAGAGGCCGAGCAGATTAAGTGCATTGATATTGAGCGCGATGATGCTGAGGGTATCTCGATTGCCGATATGGAGCTCAAGAGCCCACGTGCGGTCACCTTGCTCTCGAACTTAGCCTTACACTTAAAGCAGGGCGAGTCCTTGTTAATTCGTGGTCCATCAGGCTGCGGTAAGTCGACCTTGCTTAAAGCGATTGCCGGTATTTGGCCTTATGTCCACGGTCAGGTGCATTACTTAAAAGAAGGCTCAGTGCTCTTCTTAAGCCAGCGCCCATATCTGCCGCAAGGCACCTTGCGCCAAGCCGCCTACTATCCAGCAGCGCCGCAGGACGGCGATGCTTCTCAGGTCGAGCATTACTTTAAGCTGGTGGGCTTAGAGCATCTCATTCCACACTTAGATGAGACCGACATTTGGTCCCACATCTTGTCCTTGGGTGAGCAGCAGCGCGTGGCCATTGTTCGTGCCTTGCTCAATCGCCCGGCCATCTTGTTCTTAGATGAGGCGACCTCGGCCATGGATGAGCAAAATGAGTCCTTTGTCTATGACCTGTTAAAGCAGGAATTAGGGCAGACCATTATGATTTCGGTGGGGCACCGCTCTACCTTGATTGCCAAGCATGACCGCGTTTTAACCTACGAAGGAGCGGGCGCTTATCAGATTGCTCCAAGCTCTAGCTTGAGCGCCCCAGCTTAAGCCTCCTGCTGAGTTTCAGCCATAAAAAAAAGCCGTCTCCTTGGAGACGGCTTTTTTATTGGGCACCGTAAGCGCTGCTGCACTCAACTTAGTGCTGTTGCTCACAGCTTGGCGCTGAACTCAGCTTAACGCTGCGGTTTGCGCTTGGTTGAGCTGGCATCTTAGCGTTGTGGTTCAGCGCGCAGTGTCAGCGCTGGTTGGCGGCGCTTTTTGGGCTGAGCTAGCGCGCGTCGTGAGGACGCGCACCAGCACGCGGGAAAGTAGGGGCACGCGGGAGCGTGCTGGCGCTACTCGTCGTCGCGGGCGTTCTTTTCGCGCACCATACCCTTGGCCATGGAGCGGCGAACGGCAGCCTGACGGTTAGCAAAGTGGTCGGTGAGCTGCTCGGAGGCGCCAAATAATGGCGTCTTGCCGGTCAAGAACTTCTTGTCGTAGTCAGCGACCGCACGGGTAACTAATTTGTACAGGCCAATTACCGCAATGATGTTCGGGATGACCATCAGGCCATTGAACAAGTCGGCCAGCTCCCAAACCAGGTTAACCTCTAAGAAGGCACCCATTAAGAGGAAGCACAGCACGACAATCGAGAACATGTTGATGTTCTTGTAGCCAAAGAGGTACTTGAAGTTTTGCGAGGCAAAGAAGTACCAGCCAATAATGGTGGTAAAGGCCGCAAAGAACAGGCAGATTGCCACGAAGCCTGCACCAGCGCTACCCATGCCTTTGACGAAGGCGGCTTGGGTCAGCACGATACCAGTGGTCGTGCCATCTAAGCTGCCCGTAACCATGATGACAATGGCGGTAGCATTGAGCACGATGAAGGTATCGATGAAGAGGCCAATGATGGCGGCTAAGCCTTGCTCAGCTGGGTGACGGACTCGGGCGACGGCGTGAGCGTGTGGGGTCGAACCCATACCTGCCTCGTTGGAGAAGAGGCCACGAGCCACACCGTAACGAATGGCTTCCTTAATCGATGCACCAATTACACCGCCAGTGGCTGCACTTGGGTCGAAGGCACCAATGATGATGGCCTCAAACGACGGGAACAGCATGTCGATGTTGATGATGATGATGTACAGGGAGCCTAAAACGTAGACCGAGGCCATAAATGGCACCATCTTCTCGGCAAAGGAAGCAATACGCTTGATGCCACCGATGAAGATGAAGCCAGCAATTAAGATGATGAAGACACCCGAAACCCAGTTAGGGATATTAAAGGCGCTCTGGAAGGAAGTGGTGATCGAGTTGGCCTGCACCATATTGCCGATAAAGCCTAAGGCAATGATGATGAGGAGCGAGAAGATCGTGGCTAAGGTCTTGGAGCCTAAACCCTTGGAAATATAGTAGGCTGGACCACCGGTGACGTTGCCCTGGCTATCGTGAGTACGATAGATCTGAGCTAAAACCGCCTCGGCAAAGATCGTGGCCATACCAAAGAAGGCAGCCAGCCACATCCAGAAGATTGCACCAGGACCACCCATAACCATAGCGGTGGCGACACCGGCTAAGTTACCAGTGCCCACCTGGGCGGCGACTGCGGTCGCTAAGGACTGGAACGAGGTCATACCATGTTGACCTGCCTTCTCGCCGTTAAAGGAGAGTTGACCGAAGACGTGCTTGAAAGCGCGGCCGAATTGACGCACTTGCACAAAGCGCAGTCTAAAGGTAAAGAAGATACCGGTGCCGACTAAAATCGGGATTAAGCACCATGGACCCCATAAGATGGAGTTGATGTTGCGCACGATTTCAGTCAGTTGATCCATTGCAGACATGACTAAACCTCAAAATTCAGACGCAGCCTGAGCCGGGCATTGTGCACAAATGGCTCAAATATGCGCTTGCGTCGCTCAAAGTGGGGCCATTTTAGCACGGGCCTTTACGCGCGCATTATTATGGTGCAATCGAGGGGGCTAGTACCCCACAAAAGCCGGGTGGTGCCCCATATTTGGTCGTGTTGGTTCCGTGCTCGCCCTTATTTGCCCCACCTTTTGTCGGTCTGGCCTAATAACGACGCAGGGCCAAACACTTGCGTGCTTGGCCCCGCGTTCTCATTTCTATTTTTTTGTTCTTTAGGCGCTACTACGGCTTAGGCGTACTCTCGACTGGAGCTTGCTCGCTGGCAGCCGTGGTGCTGGTTTCAGCACTATTTGGCGCGACGCTGGTAGTTGAGGTATCTGCGCTGGTGGCTGCTGCTGTGCCTGCTGGAGAGGCGCTGGCAGTAGCAACCTTGGTGGCAGCTGTGGTTGCCGCTGCGGTGGCAGCTGGAGCCTCGTCGCTGTGGCCTTCGTCTGAGAACTTATGGAGCTTGCTGTGGAAGCGCTTTTTGAGATAGACAATCAAGACGATCAGCAGGATGAGGCCTAAGATGAGGTAGATTAAGGTTTGGACGTCCTTAACGTACTCCATCAATAAGTCGAGGTTGTCAGCAAAGAAGTAGCCTAAGTACACCCAGACCGGTACCGAAATGAGAGCGGCAATGCCGTCCATTAAGATAAAGGTGAGATAGGAGATACGGCGGCTCATGCCCGCAACTAAGAAGATTGGTGAGCGCAGGCCCGGTAAGAAACGAGCGACGAAGAGGAGAGATAAACCGTATTGCTTGAATTTGCGCTGAATGTGCGAGAAACGACGCGGTGAGAGGATACGGCGGAAAGTTTTGATGCGCTGGATGCGATAGCCAAAGATGCGGCCTGCCAGGAACATGGTGCTATCGCCGATTAAGACACCGGCTAAGCCCACAATGCACATCGTATGAGGATTGGCTAAATCCAAGCCTGAGATCACTCCACCTGAAACTAAGGTGATGTCCTCGGGCACCGGCAAACCGAAACCACAGAGAATCAGAATGCCAAAGACGGCGATGTAGCCGTAATCAGTAAAGAAGCCAATAAGAAAATCTAGCACAGTCAATCCCTACCTTAAGGAAGCTAGCGCTATGGCGCGCCCATGGATAAGCGCAGTGATCAAGGGGGTACCGGCAAACCATAGGTCTTACCGTTTGCTCCGGTGATCCTAAAGGGCGGCAGCTTAAGCTGCTGGGCTTACCTTAGGGGCCACAATACAAGCCTGCGCAAAAGAGGCTACCTTGGCATGTTATCCACACCTCTGGAGCCTTGTGCTGGAGTGATTAAACACAACTGTCTAATTTTATCAGATTATGCTAAGTGGGGCATAGTCTTTGCCATAGGCTCAGCTTAGCTGAGAGCTTAGGCGCTCAGGCCGCGTAAACTAGGGCTTTGCTTTATTGCCCAAGGCTTTTGGCCTATAATTTAGGACTGTTTGATCTGTTGAGCCCGAGGGCGCGGCATGCTTTGGCATGCCTTATTTTTTGCCTGTGAGCCTAAGGTCAAATGACAGATTGGGTCTTATGAGGAGAGGTTTTTATGGCTGCGACTAAGGTAGCACCTCAAGGTGAGAGAAGCACCTTACGCATCGTGCTCTTTGTGCTCAGTATTGCTCTGTGCCTATTGAGCTTTTACTTTATGCTGGATTTCCAAACCTCCGCCCAAGCTAAGCTCTCAGGTGAGCTCATCTTAGGACAGGTCGATACTGTTTCCTACAATCACCAAGGCTCGCCTATTATCAGCTTCTTCTTTGAGTACTTTGGCGTCTTGTCTTATTTCTGGGCGCTGATGATTGTGTACTTGGGCTACTATCTCCTCTTACGCCCAGTTGATATTTGGCATGTGGACTTTTATCGCGCCAGCTTACGGGTCTTAGGCTTTGATTTGAGCTTAATTGGTCTGTGTGCTTTAGCTTCAACCTATGGTGATTTTGGCGCGACCGGAGCAGGTGGCCTCTTGGGCGACATGCTCATCATGTTCAGCTATTCCTTCTTACCTAACCTGATTGCGGTCATTATCTATGTTGCGATCGCTTTTAGTGGTCTGACTTTCTTATGGGGTAAGAGCCCATTATTTGTCTTTGATAGCTTAGGCGCTACCTTCTTTAAGGCAATGCCTGGCAAGAATGCACCTGAAGCCGATAAGAAGGCTGCCCCTCAAGCTGCGCAGGTGGCCGCTGACCGTGCTGCCCAAAATCAAGGTGGGGCTGCCTTTGACCCAGAGCGTGCCGCCTTAGAGCAGGCCGCCTTGGCTCAGGGCGAGGACAACGCTCAAGGTCATCTGACCGTAGCGCAATTTGAAGAGCAATTACGGCAGCAAGGTCAGCTTGAGCCTGCGGAGGATCCCGCCGCTGAAGAAGCTGCCTTTAAGCAGAATATTGCTGCAAGTGGCCTGAGCGATCCAAGTATGGTCAATGCTCAAGGCAACCGCGACTTAATGGAAGATGCCTTTATGCGCGGTTTAGCTCAGTCGATGGCCACGCAGGAGGCTACGCAGCCTGTTCCTGCGGACAGTGCGGCGGCACTTACAGATGGTGCTCTTCCTGGTGGAGCCGCACTAGCAGGTGGTGCCGCATTGGCAAGCGGGGTGGCCGCTGGTGGTTCGTTCTTTGAGCAAGTTAACTCCGGCGCCGTAACCATTACGCCGCAAGCTGAGCTTAACGCCAACGCGGCAGCTCTTAACTCAGAGCAAGGCGGAGCTTGGAGCGCTGCAACCGATACTTCCCAAATGGAGGCGCAAGAACTCGAGCGTTCGCTGCATCGTGGCTTCTCGGGTGAGGCCACCGTACACGATGCTTGGGGTGATCATCCCGTACCTGAGAGTGCTCCGGCCGAATCGTTTGGCGAGCACCAAGCGGCAGTGGCAACCCCAATGCCGACGATGGAGCACACGGTCGCCGAACCTGCCAAGACTAGCTTTAATACCGCTGAGGCTTATGGCCAAGGTGACCTGAGCTATTGGCAGGGGCAAGGTGCTCTTGCCGAAGCTGCCTTTAAGAGCTCGCATGCCCGCAATCTCCCAGATGGTTTAGTTAACCAACAAGATGGTCTGGCCAATTCGCAAGACGGTTTGGTCAACAGCCAAGACGGTTTGGCTCACCCTCAAGAGGGCATGACAAACGCTCCAGCAGGCTTGGACCAAGCTCCAGAGGCCTACGCGCAGCCATCAGATAACTTCGTTCAACCAGCAGAGAACTTAACTCTCGCTCCAGAGGGAGTAGCTCACGTTCAAGAGAATGTGGCGCCGAATCAAGAGGGCTTAGTTAACCCACAAGAAGGTTTAGACCCAAGCTTAACTGACCCGAACGAGGTTCACACCAAGATTATCCGGGGCCCGGATCCCGTTGCTTTAAAGCGCCAGCAAGAGGCTGAAGCTGCTGCCGCCGCTGCGGCTGAGGCTGCTGCCGCTGAAGCAGAGGCCACTGCGGCTCCAGAGTCTGAGCTCGCCGCGCGCCCTGGCTCGGAATTAAGCCCATATGGTTATGGCACCTACGCCGCTGAGCAAGCGCAAGATGTCAGCGCGGTGATGCCTGAGCCCCCAAGTGACAGCGGGGATGGAGTCGCAGCCGAGTCTGATACGGTGCACACCATTGTGCAGCGCGTTGATCCGCAGGTTTTTGCCGCCGAGCAAGAAGCTCGGCGCCGTGAGCGTGAGGAAGCAGCCCGTCAAGCTGAGGCCGAGCGCCAGGCCCAAGCTGAAGCCGAGCGTGCCGCCCAAGAGCAAGCAGAAGCAGAGCGCTTAGCCCAAGCACAGGCCGAGCAGGCGCAGCAAGCTGAAGCTGCAGCTGAGGCTGATGATGACGATGAAGATGACGGTCCAATCTACGCAGGCACCTATGCGGCAAAATTAGAGCGAGAGCAACAGCTCAATAAGCAGCAAACGGAGGTCGAGCCTGAGTACGAGGATGAGACTGAGGACGAAGATGACGGTCCTAAGTACATCACACCCGGCGTCAAGGAGCCGGTCAATGCCGGTGCCAAGAAGCGCAAGAAGAAAAAGAGTGAGGACAACGTCCAGCTAGCGGAGCATAACGCCCATGAGATTGGCGTGCGCTTGCCTGAGGAGCTGCGTCCGCACACTATTATTCGCGATACGCGCAAGGAATTTGAAGCCGCCCAAGCTGCCAAGGCCGCAGCCGCTGCTGCGGCAGCTGCAACCGCCGCTGCTAGTGCCACTGCCGTAAGTGCGGCCACTGGTGTTGCTGCCACTGAAGTGGCAGGTGCCGCTGTTGATGCCGTTCCTGAAGTTGCAGGTACCGCCGAGTCCGTGAGTGCTGAGCCTGTGGCTGAGCCCGAAAGCGCCGCTGAGAGCCAAGGTCCCAGCACCATTATCATGCGCTCCGAGCCTACGCCGGTAGCCCCAGAGACTCCAGCTGCGCCTGAGGCGGTGGCTCCTGAGGCCGCGCCGACCACGGTTAATATGCTGGCCTCTGAGGATAATGGGGCGGGCGCTGCGATCTTAGGGCAGGATGCGCCGAAGCAAGATATCATCAATGAGCTGTCGTCGCTCGCGTCCGAGTTTAAGGACGCAACCGAGGGCGCAATGAGCTCATTTCGCTCCGATCAAGAAAGCTCGGCCTTAACTGAGCTGAGCTCCGAGGCGATTAAGCCTGCGGCCCCGCTTAACTTAAATCAGGCCTTAAATGCGGCGCAAGATAGTGGTAGCACCCATATCATGATGGGCTCGGGTGCCCCCGAGCAGGGCTTTGATGCTCATGAGGCTGATACCCGCACCAACATCATGCGCTCCACGCCCAGTCAAGTAGGCGAGGGTGATGATGACAACGACTTCTATCGCTTTGCGTTAGCCCGCAGCAACGATGCTCAGGCTCAAAAGAGTAGCGTCGCGGTGGACTTGATGGGCGCGGACCGTGAGTTTGCCTCACAGTACACCCCAGAGCATGCCTATGACTTTGGCGGGCAAGGCCAGCAAGCGGGCGGTATTGATGAGCGCTTAAGCGGCACGGCTGCCTCGGATTTACACGACGATGACTTTGTCGCGGGCGCAGCGCAGGCGGTCGATGAGCCGGTGCGTCCCGTGCGTACCCAAAATTTTAACTTTGCCGACCTCGCCAAGGCCAAGGCCCAAGAGCAAGGCTTAAACGCGCAAGAGGCGCTCACCCGCGCCCCGCACGCTGAGTCTCCAGTAACTGAGCATGCTGACAGCACGGATAACATCATCGACTTTGCGCACTTTGGCACTCAGCAGCCAAGCTACGAAGTAGGTGAGCTGACTTCGGCCTTTATTCCGGCTGAAGATAGCAGCAGCGAAGGCGTCATTTCGGGGGCTGACTTAAGCACGGTGGTCGAAGCTACACCAGCCGAGCAGCCGGTTGCGGTCGAGCAGCCTGCTGAGGTTGAGCCACCAGCTTACGCCGAGCCTGAGGTGCCTCAGGAGACTGTCCCTGAGGACCCGAGCGCTGAAGAGGTAAGTGAGGCTGATGACGAGGAGTCTTATGACGAGGAGTCGGATGACGCTTACTACGACGATCAAGAGCAAAGTGCTGAGTCCTATAGCAACCAGATGATGGCGGCGCCTAATGGCATGCCAAACGGCATGCAAAATGGCATGTACCAAGGCCAGCAAATGCAGTACATGCAACTGCCTAATGGCCAGTATGTGCAGGTGATGCCGGGTATGGCTAACCCTAATATGATGGGGATGAACCAAGGCATGATGGGCATGATGCCAAATATGGCCATGGGCCAGATGCCGCAGTATATGCAGCTGCCAAACGGTCAGTACGTCCCGGTCATGGGCCAGAATATGGCCCCTGGCATGATGTACCCAGGCATGGCACAAATGCCAGGGCAGATGGCCATGCCAGGTCAAGTGCCAGGGCAATTGGCGGGACAAATGCCCGGACAAATGGCCGTGCCTGGGCAGATGCAGCAAACTATGGCCGCGCCACTGAACGGGCAAATGGCAACGGTCATGCCGGGCATGGGTACCCAGTCGGGCACTATGCCATCCCCAATGGCGCAAGCTGAGAGCGAGCCTGTAGCTGAAACTGAGAGTGCTGAGCCTGAGGCGGCTCCGGAGCAAGGAGCGGCGCCACAAGTTGTGGGGCTGCCGAGCGCCGGTAACGCCTTTATGGGCGCTCACAATAGCTCGAGCACTAATCTGCCTAGCTATATGGCCGGAATTTCCAGCGAGACCTTAAGCGCGGATGTGAAGTCGAGCCTGTCCTTATGCACGGTGCCCCGTCATCACTACGATAACTGGCGCCCAGGGCTAGATTTGCTCGCGCGCTCCACCAATAAGGTCACGATCTCATATGACGAGCTCGAGAAGACCGCTGAGCGTATCAACTCGGTGCTGCACTCCTTTGGCGTAAAGGCTAAGGTCGCAGACTACATCACGGGCCCGGTGATCACCCGCTTTGACCTGGACTTAGAGCAGGGCGTGAAGAGCTCAGCGATTGCCTCGCTTGAGACCGAGCTGTGCCGCAACCTCTTGGTTTCCAATGTGCGCGTAGTGCCATTTATTGAGGGCTCGCCTTATGTAGGCCTGGAGGTGCCAAATCCACGCCGTCAGTTTATTACCTTGGGTGATTTGGCCTCGAGCAATGAGTTCCAGCACAGCAAGGCCGCGCTGCCGATGTGCTTAGGTGCTTCGGTGGTCGGTGAGCCGGTCGTCAAGGACTTAGCCGAAAGCCCGCACTTGCTGGTGGCAGGTACCACCGGCTCGGGTAAGTCGGCTGGCCTTAATACCATGCTGATTTCGCTCTTGTTAAAGCGCTCTCCTGCTGAGCTGCGTCTGATCTTAGTGGACCCAAAGCAGCTTGAGTTCTCGATTTATAAGGACTTGCCGCACCTTATCACCCCGGTTATTACCGAGGTTGCGACCCAGACTCCAATTGCTTTGGGCTGGTGCGTCGAGGAGATGGAGCGGCGCTTTAAGTTGATGTCCCTCTTGGGTGTGCGCAAACTCGACGAGTACAACGAGCTCATCCGGCAAAAGCGGGCTGAGGGTACCTTTATCCCAGATCCACTCTGGACGATGGATATGGGCCCGAAGCCGCAGAGCCTCGAGCCTTTGCCATGGATTGTGGTGGTGGTCGAAGAGTTTGCTGACTTAATGGCACAAAGTAGCCGCAGCAAGAAAGATCAAAACACTCCAGAGAGTCTGATTGCGCGCCTTTCGGCCAAGTCGCGTGCGGCGGGTATTCACTTGGTCTTAGTCACCCAGACCCCACGTGCGGAGGTGGTCACCGGTATGATTAAGGCCAACTTCCCATCGCGCGTCGCCTTTACGGTACAAAACCGCATGGACTCGACCATTGTGCTCGATGATAAGGGCGCGGAGTGCCTCTTAGGCAAGGGCGATATGCTCTACAAGTTTATGGGCTCAGGCAGCCCGACCCGTGCCCACGGTGCCTTTACCAGCAACGAGGATGTCAAGGCGATCGTCGATGCTTGGCGTGAGTACGCTGGCCCTCCAGAGTACTTAGATGACGTCATCACGGTGCATGAGGAGCCAACGGAGGACGCCGAGCCTACCGATAAGCAAAAGGAGCTCGACGTTAAGTTTGACCAGGCGGTGCAATTAGTGCGCGACTATATGGAGAGCCGCAACAAGCCGCCAACGGTCACGGACTTGCAGACCGAGCTGGGCGTGGGCTATCCGCGCGCCAAGAAGATCTACAAGCAGCTCACCAACGAAGGCATTATCGTCTAAGCCTCCACGCAACAAAAAAAAAACAAAGAAAAAAGCCCGGCCTGGTGCCGGGCTTTTTTCTGCCTGCGCTCAGGCCAGAAGGAACACCGCGATTTGGTGGGGTATCACCAATGTTGGACCTCAATTAAGGTTCAAATGCGTTGTTTTGGTGCATTAAAGTGCCATCTTGACAATTTTCTTTGTCTGTGATCTTCTGATACAGAGACTCCATCCCCTCATAGATCAGTTTGAATCGGTAGTAAAAACGAGGAAATCGCTTAATCCCGAAGCTTGAGCTCTTAAGGCGTTTGATCAAGTTGTTTGCTCCCTCCATTGGGCCTGTAGTGACGTGGTAGCGCACATAGTTCAGCAGCTCCTCAAAATGTGTCAGCGTGGTGTAGCCCAATGTGGCAGCTGCACAGTAGTGAGCTGAGCCCTTGGTCTTAGGCGGCTTAGGGCTATTGTACTTGGCATGCCGCAATGTGATGGGCTTATTGGCCTCAGGATCTGGTGCTTGGGGGCGTGCCGAACGCTGGGGCAGAGCGGCTTTCTTTGAGCTAAGGGCTCACTAAGATCTTATTGGTAGGCTACACTATGTCTTGAGTGTTTTCTTGGGGAAGGATCTGATGAGTAAGTTAACCCGCGCCCTAGCTGTTGCTGCTTCCTTAGTGTCTATCGCCACCGGCGTGCTCTTGTTAAGCCAAGAGGCCTTGGCCCAAGAGGCTACGTCCGAGCTTAAGGAGCACATGACGGCCTCCTTAAGTCCTGAGCAGCTGCGGGAGCAGGACCGCGCCGCGCTCAAGGCGCGCCTTGAGGCACTCACCGGTTTTAGCGCGCACTTTAAGCAAGAGCTCACCGATAGTGCGGGCAATGTGCTAAGCGAGGGAGTGGGGCAGATCTTCTTGCTGCGCCCTAATCACTTCTTAATGCACAATCAAAGCCCAGATGAGCTGGCCTTCTACACCAAGGATTCAGACCTCTATTATTACGATGCGATGGTCAACCAGCTCTCGATTACCTCCTTGGATGCCTTAGGCACCAATCCTTTGATGCTCCTGGCCGACATCGATAATGTCATCTGGGATGAGTATGAAGTATTGCGCGAGGGCGAGTTTTTTACCTTAGTGCCGCGCCATCCCCAAGATGTGCAGAGCCTGACTATGGCCTTTGCTGAGGGCACCTCATTCTTATCGGCGCTCACAATCCGCATGGATGATGACAACACCAACTTCTACCTTTTCAGCGAGCAAAGCGCTCAGGTGGATCCTACCGTGTTCGACTTTAAGCTGCCCGAAGATGTCGAAATCGACGATATGCGCTAAGGGACAAGGTAACCATGGCCGCCAAAGATAGTGCCCACGAGCTGGGCTTGCTCCTTGATTTAGAGGCAAGTGAACAACAAGCAGGACGAAGCTTGCCAGAAGAGAGCTTTGAGGCTGAGTCAGCAGCAGAGGGCATGTCGTCAGCTGGTAACATGGCGTCAGCTGGGAGCATGGCATCAGCCGAGAGCGCGACTAACTTGGTGGATGCTGAGGCCGCTGATGATCCCTTTGCGCCGCTTGCGGCGCGGATGCGCCCGCGTAATCTTGATGAGTACATCGGCCAAAGCCATTTATTGGGGCCAAATAAACCGCTGCGCCAGGCCTTAGAGCGCGGGCGCTGTTACTCCATGATTTTCTGGGGGCCGCCGGGCGTGGGCAAGACCACGCTTGCTTTGCTCATTGCGCGCAGCACCAATTCTTATTTAGAGCAGATTTCGGCGGTCGCGAGCGGCATTAAGGATATTCGCGCCGCTATTGAGCGCGCTCAAGCGCGCAAGCGCCGGGGCATGCGAACGATCTTGTTTGTCGATGAAGTGCACCGCTTCAATAAGGCCCAACAAGACGCCTTCTTGCCCTATATCGAAAATGGCACGGTCACCTTTATCGGCGCGACTACGGAAAATCCGTCTTTTCAGGTCAACTCGGCCTTGCTTTCGCGGGCGCGCGTTTATGTGTTAAAGAAGCTCAGCGACGAGGAGCTCTCTCAGCTCATTGACGTGACTTTAAGCTCGGAGCGCGGTCTTGCTTCCTTTAATCTGACCTTTGATGACAAGGTGCGCCAAGCCCTGATTGCCTTGAGCGATGGTGATGCGCGCCATCTCTTGAGCACCTTGGAGATGCTAAGCGACGATGCTGCGCCCCTGCCCAATGGCCAGCGCGTGATCACCTATGCCATGGTAGGTGCGGTCGCGGGGCGGCGCCTTATCAAGTACGACAAGGGCGGCGATGCCTACTACGACTTGATTTCCGCTTTTCATAAGTCGGTGCGCGGCTCCTCGCCGGAGGGCGCGCTCTATTGGTATGCCCGTATTTTAGAGGCCGGGGGCGACCCGCTCTATGTGGCACGGCGCCTTCTGGCCATCGCCACTGAAGATATTGGTCTAGCTGACCCCCAAGCGATGCAGGTGGGACTTAACGCCTGGGATATTTTCACGCGCGTCGGTGAAGCCGAAGGCGAGCGCGCGATTGCCGAGGCGGCGGTCTATATGGCCTTAGCCCCTAAGAGCAATCATCTTTACACCGCCTTTGCTCAGGCGCGCGAGGATGCGCGCAAGCTGCCGTCCTTTGAGGTGCCGCTGTATCTGCGCAATGCCCCGACTAAGCTTATGAGCGATTTGGGCTATCACCAGGGCTATCGCTACGCCCACGACTACCCCAATGCCTATGCCGCCGGTGAGTGCTTCTTGCCTGAGGAGCTTCATGGCCGCCGCTATTATGAGCCGAGCGAGCGCGGCTTTGAGCAGCGCCTCCGGCAAATGGAGCAGTACCTTAAGCAATGTGATGCCCTAGCGCCACCCTCCGAGCAGCGCTACAGTCCGGAGCACGCGCGCGCCAAAATGGCTGAGCTCAAGCGCTATGCCCCAGACTTGTTTTCAGATGATGTGGGGCGTAACCCCAGCCACAACTAGCCCAGGACTTAAGCCGTAGCGCGCCAACAATCCCTGGCAAGTCGGCCGGGCAAACAGGCTCCGTTAAAGTGGCTGCGTAATGGGCCTGACCAGGCGGGCCTGGGGCCGGGCAAAGTAGCTTAGCGGCCTGGTTTTATCCCGGTGGTGGGCTTGGTAAAGCAGGGCGGTGGGGATTGGTAAAGCAATGCTGTGGAGCCTAATAAAGCAGCGTGGTGGGGCTTGATTTGGGCGCGCGCGCTGAGAATAGGGGGTAAACGTGATAAAATTCACAGTTTAGGTTGCCGCAGCGCGCGGGGAGCTTGTCCCTTTAGTTGGCGCGCGGGCGAAATAGGGTGGGTGCTGCTTTGCTTGAAACAAGGTACCCTCTTGGTTTGAGAATAATGGCGAACTAGTCATGCTGGATTCAAAATATCTGCGCACTGATTTAGCTAAGACCGCTGAGATCTTGGCTACGCGTAACTACCACTTAGATGTTGCTAAGCTGACCCAATTAGAAGAGCAAAGAAAGGATTTGATGGTCCGCACCCAAGACCTGCAGGCCAAGCGCAATTCCTTGTCTAAGTCGATCGGTCAGGCTAAGCGTGAAGGTAAGGATGTCAGTGCCATCATGGCTGAAGTTAACGCCATGGGCGATGAGCTGACCAATACCAAGAAGCAGCAAGACGCCGTCTTAGCCGAGATTGAGCAGATTGCGTTAACCATTCCAAATCTGCCACACGAGTCGGTACCAGTAGGTCCTGATGAGAGCGCTAACGTCGAAGTCCGCCGCTGGGGTACCCCACGTACCTTTGACTTTGAGATCAAGGATCACGTCGCCTTAGGTGAGGGCTTAGGTCAGCTTGATTTTGCTAATGCCCGTAAGATTTCCGGTGCCCGCTTTGCCTTAATGAAGGGCCCAATCTGCGCCTTACACCGTGCCTTAGTTCACTTAATGTTAGACCTGCACTGCCAGCAACAAGGCTACACTGAGGTCTATGTCCCTTACTTAGTCAACTTAGACTCGCTCTATGGCACCGGCCAGATGCCAAAGTTTGGTGAGGACTTATTCCACACCAGCTTAAACGGCAACGCCGACGGCGATGACGTTAACCGCCACTTCTGCCTCATTCCAACGGCTGAAGTTCCTTTAACCAATATGGTCCGTGGCGAGATCATCCCAGAGGATCAATTACCAATTAAGGTCACCGCCCACACCCCATGCTTCCGCTCGGAGGCAGGCTCGGCCGGTCGCGATACCCGTGGCTTAATTCGCATGCACCAGTTCGATAAGGTCGAAATGGTTCAGATCGTGCGCCCTGAGGACTCCTATGAGGCTTTAGAGCAGTTAACCCGCGATGCCGAGTCGGTGTTACAGGCCTTAGAGCTGCCATATCGTGTAATCACCTTATCGACCGGTGATATGGGCTTTAGCGCAGCGATGACCCATGATCTCGAGGTTTGGATTCCAGCTCAGAACACCTATCGCGAGATTTCTTCGTGCTCGAACTGCACTGACTTCCAAGCCCGCCGCATGCAGGCTCGTCTGCGCCGCAAGGATGGCAAGATTGAACTGGTGCACACCTTAAATGGTTCGGGCTTAGCTGTGGGCCGTACCTTGGTTGCCGTGATGGAGAATTATCAGAACGCTGATGGTTCGATCACTGTACCAAAGGTCTTACGTCCATACCTCAATGGTCTTGAGGTTATTAGCAAGTAAGATGTTGACAGCAGCTGATTGGCTTATTCTCGCTGTAGTCGTGATTTCAGGTGGCATCTCGCTGTTTCGTGGATTCATCCGAGAGGCCATCTCATTAGTCGCGTGGGTGAGTGCCTTTATTATCACCAGCCGTTTTTACGAGGCCTTAGCGCCGAAGCTGACTTTCTTCTCGGACAGTATTGTACGCAACACCATGGCGTGCATTATTCTCTTTACTGCGACCTTGATTGTGGTGGGACTGTGCGGCACGATTTTGCGCTCGCTTATCACCAAGGTGGGCTTGTCCGGAACCGATCGCCTGCTCGGCGTGGCCTTTGGCGTGTTGCGCGGCGTGCTCATCGTCTGCGTGATTTTGGCCTTGCTGCAGATTGGCTTTAAGCTTCATATCCTAAGCTTTGTGGCCGATTCTCCATTCTATCGCGATTCGCTCTTCATTCCGGAGTTACAGCGCATCGTTAACTGGTTCTTTGTTTACGGACCTAATACCCCTGAAGCGGTAGCGGATCTAGGAGCTTAATATGTGTGGTGTAGTCGGTATCTTTGCCTACAGTCCGGTTAACTTGACCTTGTATGATGCTCTGACGGTGTTGCAGCACCGTGGTCAGGATGCAGCCGGTATTGTGACCTTAGACGAAGGCAACTTCAGACAGCGCAAGGCCAATGGCCTGGTAAGCGATGTGTTCCAGCAAAAGCACATGATGCGCCTTAAGGGTAATATCGGTATTGGTCACTGCCGTTACCCAACCGCCGGCTCGTCTTCGGCGGCCGAAGCTCAGCCTTTCTATGTCAACTCGCCTTTTGGTATTGCTTTAGCCCACAACGGCAATTTGACCAATAGCCGTGAGTTAAAGCGCAAGTGCGATAGCATTTTCCGTCACGTCAACACCAGCTCGGACTCGGAAATGCTGCTCAATATCTTCGCGTGGCGCTTACAGCAAATCACTAAGTGCGAGCACTTACCTGAGGCTGATGATATCTTTGCCGCGATTCGCGGGGTCAACGATGATATCTCCGGTGGTTATGCCGTCGTCAGCGTCATCATCGACGTGGGCTTGGTCGCCTTCCGCGATCCATTTGGCATTCGTCCGTTGGTCTTAGGCCAAAGAAAGGATGAGGCCGGGCGCACCGAGTATATGGTGGCCTCCGAGTCGGTTGCTTTAGCCGTATGCGGCTTTGAGTTAGTGCGTGATATCGCTCCAGGTGAGGCGATCTTCGTCTCCAAGGACGGCAAGCTCCACTCCTCGATCTGCGCTGAGCACACCAAGCTGCAGCCATGCCTCTTTGAGTACGTTTACTTTGCCCGTCCTGATTCGGTCATGAATGGTGTCTCGGTTTACGCTTCGCGCGTCAGCATGGGCACCAAACTGGCCGAGAAGATCAAGCGTGAGTACGCCGATCTTAAGATTGACGTGGTGATCCCGATCCCTGAGACCAGCTGCGATATCGCAGTCCAGATTGCACGCATTCTGGGTATCCCATATCGCCAGGGCTTTGTTAAGAACCGTTATATCGGTCGTACCTTCATTATGCCGGGCCAAAAGCAGCGCAAGAAGTCGGTACGTAACAAGTTAAACCCAATTCCAGCGGAGTTTAAGGGCAAGCGCGTACTCTTAGTGGACGACTCGATTGTGCGTGGCACCACTTCAGGACAGATCGTCGATATGGCCAAGGAAGCGGGAGCTGCTGCCGTGTACTTTGCTTCGGCCGCGCCAGAGGTTCGTTATGCCAATGTCTACGGCATTGACATGCCAACCAAGAAGGAGCTCATCGCCTACAACCGCACCAATCAAGAGATCGCCGATTTAATCGGGGCTGACGCTCTGATTTATCAGGACTTAAAGGATCTTGAGGATGCGGTCAAGGCTGAGAACCCAGAGCTCACGGTCTTTGAGGAGTCGGTCTTTACCGGTGAGTACATCACCCCAGGCATCGACGAAGAGTACTTTGCCTACTTAGACCAGCAGCGCTCGGATGACGCCAAGGCCGACAAGGCTTGGAAGGATTCCAACGAGAGCCTCGAGATTTACAATATCTAAAGGCAGAGCCAGCTAGATAAAAAAAGAAGCGCCGACCCGCTGGGGCAAGTCCCCAGCGCGTCGGCGCTTTTTTCTTTCCAGTAAGGCCACCACCGGGCTTGCCGCTGGGGCCTTAACGATTAAAACTGGGCAGCTACGACCGGCGTAGCTTGGCTTGCTGCTTAGCTCTCAGCTTAGCCCGCAGCTTCGGTGGTGCCCTTGAGGCGGTTTAATTGCTCGCTCATCAGGGAGATTTGCAGATTGTGCATCTGCGAAATCTCTTCGCGGATAGCAGCCTTCTCGTCGTCAGCGGCATCGGCTAAGCGGGCCTCGGCGTCGGCCAGGTCAAGCTTGAGTTGATCTAAGCACTCAGTGATTTGATCATCCGAGAGCATCTCTGGGGTAGCTTGCTCGGTGCCTTGAGCGGCGGCAGCCGATGGGCTGAGCAGCATATTAGCTAAGAGCACACCAGCACCAGCGCCAGCAAGCGAGCTTAAGAAGGTCGAGCCCATACCCATGCTGCCTGGAGCGGCACCAGCTTGGTTGTAGCCGGTGGTACCAGGGCGCGTGGTGGCCATATTGTTACCAACGGTGCCAGTACCCGTAGTGTTGTTACCACGGTAGGCATTCTGCGAGAACTGGGCGTCTTGCTGCTGGTTGGTGTTATTGGTGGTGTTGCGGTTAGTGCTCGTGTTGTTGCTAGCAGTAGAGCTGCTGCGATTGACCGGAGCGACCGCACGGCTAGAAGAGGTGGAGCTACGACGGGCCGAACGGCTGCTGCGGAAACCACCACGACGAGCCTCAAAGCTGGTGGTAGCCCCATGGCCATCAAACAGACCACCTAACATGGAGCTTAAGGTGCCAGCTTGAGCGCTTGGCACTGCGGTAGCTAAAGCTAAAGTAACAGAAGCGGCAAGAAGGGTCTTCTTGATCATAACAGGCGACATCTCTCCTAAGACGGTAGGGCGCAAGCATCAGCCTAAGCCCACGGCTTAAGCTTCCTGCACCAAGCGTAAAAACGCTCACTAATCTCTCAGCATAGCACAGGCAAATTAGGCGCAACTTAGAACGCTGGGCGTAATTTCAGATCTGTGATGCCGCGCGCACCACCGTGCCCACCCGGTCTATCTGTTGTCTATACCATGTCTATTTGCTGTCTATCAGCTGTTGATCAGCCTGCCGGGCCAAGTTGGGAGCGGTTTAGGCGCCCATGAAGAGGAGGAAGGTAGCGACCAAGGCTGCGATGATGAGACCTAAAAAGATGTAGGCAAAGAATTTGAGCATGGCTTAATCCCGCACAAGAGAAAGGAAAAGAAAAGAATGGGCTCAGTATCGGCGATTGCGCGGGCGGGTGCAAGCTCTTAATAGATACAACATTTGGGGATAAAAAAATCAGCTCGAGGCTGATTGTGAATGGTGCGCCTTAGTGGACTCGAACCACCGACCCCCACCATGTCAAGGTGATGCTCTAACCAAGCTGAGCTAAAGGCGCACTGTGTTGTTTTGTTGATTCGCGTTACTCACTGCGTTTCAACGGGGCTCATTATAGCGGTGGGTGCGGGGTGGGGCAAGCGAATTTTCAAATTTTTGCTGAATTTTTTATGATGCCATGATTTTTCCTTAACAAAACGCGATTTTTATCGTGTTTTGTGCGCTACATCACTTTTAGCGCTACGATCTCCCCAAACTGAGGGCCCTGGGGGCCAGCGCGCGCAAGGCGTAGTTGGGCTGGGAATAGGGCACGGGTTGGGTGGCGATGCCGCACGTGGGTAGGGGCAGGATGGGGATTGTGCGTGAGAATGCGTTTCAGTTTGCGCCGCGCGCGCTAAAAAGTTGTATAGTGAGCCCCGTTGTGGGTGCTCTCAGTTGGACCTGATTGCTGGGTCACGCTGAGCCCTTCGATGGCTGCGCACGGACTAGCGCTTACGAGTCAGTGGAGCGCATGGTTGCGTTGCTGTCTGAAACGAGCCTGAGCTGAAGTTCCTTTTTTTCTCTTTTTTGCTTGGCTGGGCTTTCGTTTTTCCCTTTTCTTTTTTAGAGGACCTCAAGGTGCATCGTTGGCACCGTTGGTTTGAATCATGATTAAAGTTACTCTCCCTAATGGCGCAATCAAGGAGTTTGAGAGCGCAGTTTCGATCGCTGATGTCGCCGCTGCTATTGGCCCAGGTTTAGCCCGCAGCTGCGTTGCTGGTCGTATCAATGGCGTGTTACATGATGCCTGCGACTTAGTAACCGAGGATGCTGCTGTCGAGATCGTCACCCCTAAGGATAAGGACGGTCTGGAGATTATCCGCCACTCCTGCGCTCACCTCTTAGGCCATGCCATCAAGCAGTTATGGCCTCAGACCCAGATGGCAATCGGTCCGGTCGTCGATAATGGTTTCTACTACGACGTCGACTTAGACCACAAGCTCACCGCTGAGGACTTAGAAGCCTTAGACGCTAAGATGCATGAGCTGGCTAAGACCGACTATAAGGTCATCAAGGAAGTAGTTTCCTGGCAGCAGGCTTGGGACGTCTTCGATCAGCGCAATGAGCCTTACAAGAAGCTCATCTTGGAAGAGAACATCGATAAGAACGACCACCCAGCACTCTATCACCACTTAGAGTACACCGATATGTGCCGTGGCCCACACGTTCCACATATGTCGTTCTGCTCGCACTTTAAGTTAACCCACTTTGCTGGTGCTTATTGGCGCGGTGACTCCAAGAACAAGATGCTGCAGCGTATCTACGGCACCGCTTGGGCCACCAAGGAAGAGTTAGCTGAGTACTTAAAGAAGCGTGAAGAGGCCGCCAAGCGCGACCACCGCGTCTTAGGTAAGAAGTTAGACCTCTTCCACTTCCAGCAGGAAGCTCCAGGCTTAGTCTTCTGGCACAACGATGGCTGGACCATCTACCGCTTAATCGAGGACTACATGCGTGGCATGCTCCACAAGTACGGCTATATCGAGGTTAACACCCCTCAGATTATGGATCGTGTTCTGTGGGAGCGCTCGGGTCACTGGGATAAGTACGCCGAGAACATGTTCACCACCTCCTCGGAAAATCGTGATTACGCCATCAAGCCAATGAACTGCCCAGGCGCTATCCAGATTTTCAACAGCCGCACCCGTTCTTACCGCGATCTGCCAATTCGTATGGCTGAGTTCGGTAAGGATCACCGCAATGAGCCATCGGGTTCGCTCCATGGCCTGCTGCGTGTTCGTGGCTTCGAGCAAGACGACGCCCACATCTTTATCACCGAAGATCAGATCCTCCAAGAGGTTACCGAGTGCATCAAGATGGTGTACGAGGTCTATGACAACTTCGGCTTCCACAACATCGACGTTAAGCTCTCGACCCGTCCTGAGAAGCGTATCGGTTCCGATGAGATCTGGGATAAATCCGAGCAAGATCTGGCCGATGCCTTAAAGGCTAACAACCTCGAGTATGACCTCCAACCAGGTGAAGGTGCTTTCTACGGTCCTAAGATCGAGTTCACCTTACACGACAGCTTAGGCCGTGCTTGGCAGTGCGGAACGATTCAGCTCGACTTCTCGCTGCCACAGCGCCTTGATGCCCACTATATCGGTGAGGACAATCAAGAGCACACTCCAGTTATGATTCACCGTGCGATGTTAGGCTCGTTAGAGCGCTTCATCGGTATCTTAACTGAGGAGTTCGCCGGTGCCTTCCCAACTTGGTTAGCCCCAATTCAGGCCGTAGTGATGAACATCACCACCAACCAAGTTGATTACGTCAAGGAAGTGGTCAAGAAGTTAGACGAGGCTGGCATCCGCGTTCGTGCTGATCTGCGCAACGACAAGGTTGGCTTCAAGATTCGCGAGCACACCTTAATGCACGTTCCTTATATGTTAGTCTGCGGTGATCGCGAGGCCGAGAATGGCCAAGTTGCCGTACGTACTCGTAAGGGCGTTGACTTAGGTGCAATGGCAATTGAAGATTTGATCGCTATGATCAAGTCTGATATAATTTCGCGCAAACTTTTGACCAAGGCTGATGAGAAGCCTGAAGAGCAAAAGTAAGGCTTTAGCTGCATCAAGTCGCGATTAGGCGAGCTTGATCCAACAAAGAGCTATGAACCTGGAGGGTCACCCTTTAGTGCTTGTAGCTCTTTTGTTGTGGGTAAAACTTGCCTAAGGGATCTCGCGCTGCCCCAAAAGGAAGGTATCGCCATGTGCTAACACCTCGTTGTGGTAACACATCATTGGGCTAACACATCGCTGTGGTAACACATCATTGTGCTAACCATCGCTGTGGTAACACATCGTTCTGCCTGACCTTTTGGTGAGCACGACCTCTGGTGGTAGCTCCGATCCCAAGGAGAGCAGCCTGACCCAAACTTTCTGTGTAGTAGGAGTTTTGCTATAAACAGCGCAAAGAAGACCGGTAGGCTCCAGCCTAAAAACCGGGTGAATGGTGATATTAGATGCCGTGAAGTGCGTCTATTAGGTGAGGACAACGAGATTATTGGTGTTATGCCGACATCTCAAGCTCTGCACATGGCTCAAGAGGCCGGTGTGGACTTAGTTGAAATCAGTCCAAATGCTGATCCGCCAGTTTGTCGCTTAATTGAGTATGGCAAGTACCTCTACGAGAAGAGTAAGGATCAGAAAAAGAAGAAGCAAAAGGTTGTCCAGATCAAGGAAATCAAATTCCGCCCGGCAACCGATGAAGGCGACTATCAGGTTAAACTACGCAACCTGATCCGCTTCTTAGAAGAAGGCAACAAGGCCAAGGTGACCCTGCGCTTCCGTGGACGCGAAATGGCTCACCAGCACATTGGCCTCGATGTCTTAAAGCGCGTCGAGCATGATCTGTGCGAAGAGCGCGGCTTAGCCACAGTGGAAAGCGCCTCGCGCGTCGAGGGCCGCCAAGCCACTATGGTATTAGCACCAAAGAAAAAGCAGCAGTAGCCTCAGGCTAATAAGCCTCCAGCTTAAAAGCCCCAGGCCTCAGCTGCAGCTGCTAGGTAACACTAGCAGCACAGGATCTTAAGGGTTCAAAGCCTTAAGTGCAGTTCCCAAAATAGTGTCAGCCAGCTTGGCTTACCTTACTGCCTTGAGCCCCTTACTATCTTTCATCGATTTAATGCGGAGTATCAAATGGCTGCAAAAGTCAAGGTCAAGATGAAGACCGATCGTGGCGTTGCCAAGCGCTTTAAGAAGACCGGCTCCGGTCACTTCAAGTGCCGTCACCAGAACTTACGTCACATCCTCACCAAGAAGAGCCGTAAGCGTAAGCGTTCGTTACGTGTTATGAACATCGTTCATAATTCCAACATTCGCGCAATTATGCGCCAGTTACCTTACGCTTAATGGGAGGATCGTTAAATGGCAAGAGTTAAGCGTGGTGTTACCGCACGTGCTCGTCACAAGAAGGTTTTAGAGCAGGCTAAGGGTTACTACGGTGCTCGTTCCCGTACTTACCGCGTAGCCGTTCAGGCTGTTACCAAGGCTGGTCAGTACGCCTACCGCGATCGTCGCCAAAAGAAGCGTCAATTCCGCGCTTTATGGATCGTTCGCATCAACGCTGCTGCTCGTCAGTACGGCTTAAGCTACAGCAAGTTCATGAATGGCTTAAAGAAGGCAAATATCGAGATCGATCGCAAGGTCTTATCTGACCTCGCCATCAACGAGAAGGCAGCTTTCGAGGCCATTGCTAACCAGGTTCGTGCTACCTTAGGCCTCTAATTCACGCCTTATAGCACAAGACTGGTGAACGGTCTTGACCCATAAAAAAGGAGAGTTGGCTCAGCCAACCTCCTTTTTTACTGCCCGCTCCAAATAATTAAACATAATCATAGTAAAAAGAAGTTAGTTCGTGACTTCGTGTTTGAGTTTGACGCAGTAGCGGCGCTTGCGCAAATTGAGTTCGGTCGGGCCATGGGTCTGAGCGCGTACCCCGCCTTGGTCGTCCCAGTAAATGTCCTTTTGCCGCAGATCGTAGTCATCATTGATCCAGTGCTCAGTTAGCAGCACCTTGCCTCCTTCCAGCTCAAAGCTTAGCTCTTCGACCTCATCAGGAATTTCGCAGTTCCAATGCCATATTCCCTCAGGGCAGCGCTGAGTTAAAGCCCTCATAAAGGGGTAGGGCACCTCGAAGGCTGTGCCAAAGTGGCAACTTTCTTGGTAGTTGACCAAGGTGAAGGGCCCGTACACGATGCCCCAATGCTTGAGGGTAAAGTCAAAGCGATTGTCCACGCCAAATTGCGCCAACAGGCGCTGCTGACACTCCGCTGTGAACCAGCTGAGCGCATTGCCCTCGCCGTCATCGTCTAAGAGCAATCCCTGCTCGAAGTACGTACTGTCCACCTTAGTCTGCTCCTTTAAGCGCTGTAGCTCTTCAGGGGTGACCAGGGTAGGGTTGATGCAGTGGGCTAAGATGGGCGGGATGGGAATGAGCTGCTCAAAGCTAAAATTGCCTTGCGCATCGAGCAAATGAGCATGCTGAAAGTCCAGTGCCGCCTGGTTGTGCGGCAGCACCATATTGACCAAAGTGGGCATAACTTACCTTTTACTAAAATTATGTTTTAAGTTGCGATTAGCCAAGAGGCACAGCACGCTGCGCCTCTTTGAAGGGCTCAGGCTCACGCCCAAGCCGCACTCCGACAAGAACCGGCGTAATTGCCACCCCTTCTTGGCAGGCATTAGTCGTCCAAAACTACTTTGTAGTTTGGATTGACGCTGAACACCTTGCCTGGGATCAGTGCGGTGTCGTTTTCCATATCGTTGGGGCCTGGAACTTCACCGCGATCGTTCCAATAGAGATCTTCGACGCTCAGATCTTCGTAATCATCCATCCCATGCTCAGTGATGATAACCTCACCCTGATTGAGCTCAAATACGAGCCAATCCGTACCACATTCTGCTTCACAGCGCCATTGCCACTGACCTTCAGGGCAGGCAGCGGCTAATTTGAGCATGAATGCCATCGGCGCATCCCACGCGGTGCTGAAGTCATAGGACAGCGTGTCGTCCTCGTCTTCAGTCTCGCAGTCTCCGATCTCGTTCTTACAGCCCCAGACTTTGATGCGGTAATCGAGGTAATTGTCGCAGCCGTACTGCTCGATCACGTGCTCGTTGCATGCCTCGGTATAGACCGAACTTTCGAGCTCGCCGTCTTCGTCTAAGATATAGAGCAAGCCCTCTTGCTCGAACTCACAATGGGTCGCCTGTTGGTGCTTAGCCTTAAAGGCTTGGAGCTCTTCAGGTGAGACGATAGGTCTTGGATACATATTTTTGATTTTGGTGAGGATATCAGGAACTGGTACCAGCTTGCCGAAGCAGAAGTTACCTTCCTCATCAACCACGTGCTTGCGGGTAAAGTCTTTTGCCGCGTCGTTGAGGGGAGTGACGCAGTTGCTAATCCAATTGGCCATAGCGTTGAAAGCCTTATGTTAACGGGCACGCTACACGCTGCCGTGTATATCTCTGCGGTTGTGCGCCTTAGGGCTACGCAGCGCGTAGCTTAAGGGAAGTGCCCTTGTTTTTATTGGATTAGAGTTTAGCGCTATTTTGCGATAAAAGCAATCTTTATCTTAATTTTTGAGAGTCGCTTCACATATCAGCCGTAAATTTGCCCAGCACTGCGGAGGGGACAAGGCACGGTGTCAGTTCAATTTTTTGCAGCCATGAAAAAGGGGAGCTTGAGCTCCCCTCTTGGCGCCACTCTCTGGCGCTGAATTGTTGTTATTGCCGCGTGGTGTTAGCGCTCGTCCATGGCGATGACGTGACGCTCGGGCGAGCCGATGTAGATCTGGCGTGGACGGCCGATACGGCTTTCTTCCATATTCTGCATCTCGTTCCAGTGCGAGATCCAGCCGATCGTACGCGACAGGGCGAAGATAACGGTGAACATCGAGATCGGGATACCGATTGCCTTCAAGATAATGCCCGAGTAGAAGTCGACGTTTGGATAGAGGTTGCGCTTGATAAAGTAATCGTCGCTCAAGGCAATCTGCTCTAACTCGGTGGCGACCTTCAAGATTGGGTGATCCTTGATCTTGAGCTCTTGCAGTACCTCGTGGCAGGTCTCACGCATTACCAGTGCACGTGGGTCGTAGGTCTTGTACACGCGGTGACCAAAGCCCGAGAGGCGGAATGGATCGTTCTTGTCCTTAGCACGGGCAATGAACTCAGGGATGCGATCGACCGTGCCGATCTGCTCTAACATGCGTAAGCACGCTTCATTAGCACCGCCGTGAGCTGGACCCCAGAGCGAGGCAATACCAGCGCTGATGCAGGCAAATGGGTTAGCACCCGAGGAGCCTGCTAAACGAACCGACGAGGTCGAGGCGTTTTGCTCGTGGTCGGCGTGCAGAATAAAGATGCGGTCTAAGGCGCGCTCAATGACTGGGTTGACCTCATATGGCTCGCATGGGGTGGCGAACATCATATGGAGGAAGTTAGCAGCGTAACTTAAGTCATTGCGTGGGTAGATAAATGGGTGACCAATCGAGTACTTGTAGGCCATCGCCGCTAAGGTTGGGATCTTAGCGATCAAGCGGATCATGGTCTGCTCACGGTGCTCTGGGTCGTAAATATCGAGGCTGCCGTGATAGAACGCACTTAACGCACCGGCCACACCGCATAAAACCGCCATTGGGTGGGAGTCACGACGGAAGGCCTTGAACAGCGAAGTGATCTGCTCGTGAATTAAGGTGTGATGCTTGACGCGAACGCAAAACTCATCGTACTCACGCTTGCTTGGCATCTCGCCCTTGTAGAGCAGATAGCATACTTGTAAGTAATCGGCCTTGCGCGCTAAATCGGCAATTGGATAGCCGCGATATAACAGCACGCCTTTCTTGCCATCGATGAAAGTGATGCGCGAGCTACAGGCGGCAGTCGAGACAAAGCCTGGATCGTAGGTGAAGTAACCTTGTTTGCCCAATTCTCGAATGTCGATGCATTCAGGGCCCAGGGTGCCCTTTAAGATTGGCAACTCGATAGGATCATGTCCTGGGATGGTCAGCGTCGCAACCTTATCAAGGACAGTGATGCCGTTTTCCTGCTCTAACTCTTCGCTCATTCCGCGCTCCTAAGATGTATGTGACTTACAGCGCAACCACGCCGTCTAAAAACATGCGTCCCAGTTACCCCTTGGGTCCAAACACATAACTGCTTTCACTATACTCAGTGAATTGGGCGGCTTAACAAAATATTTATTTTTGGGCCACAGTGGTGCACAAGCACCAATGCGCCTGATTTTGGTGCAAAATTGCCCCTTTACCCAAAATTCCACTGAGTCGGGCAGCGCTCTGACCAGGGCTAATGTGCTGATTGAGGTATGCAATTGCAGTAGCGCAAATCAGGCAATAAGATGGTAAATAGGCCAAATTCACTCAATTTGAAGCAAGCATTGGTGATATCTAGATAGGGGTGAGCGCGCAGCGCTGATCGGCGTGCTCAGGGGGCGGGGCTCAGCGTGACTATTTGACCCCGATCTTAGATTTAGGCGCGGCTTACGCTGAGTTTTGCACTATGCCGGGGCACGTTTTCGGGGCTGGTGTGCGCCCTTGGCAGCTTTTGGGGCAATGTGCGCCGAGTTTGCAACGACGATCACGAATTTTCGGATTTTTAGCCTTTTTTGATAAGATGAGGGTTTTTGAGAACACCTCATTTCTTTTGGGAACCCAGCCGCATCCGAGCTGATTTATCTCTACTGATTGGTCGCTGCTGATGTGTCTTTGCTGATGCATCTTGGCTGATTTATCTCTGTAAGCTTGGTTGGTAGGCACGGGGTTAGGAGATTTTTCTTGTCACAGCCTCAGGTAGAGCCACGCACGAGCGCGGCCCCAGCAAGCAAGCAGAAGATTTTATTGACCGAGTGCACTGACGCCACCGGTTTAATTGCCAAGGTCGCCACCACCTGCTTTGAGTTTGGTCTCAATGTCGTGCGCCAAGACCAATTTGCATCGGAAGATCACCGCTTCTACATGCGCTCGGTCTTAGAGGGTGACTTCAGTGGCAACAATGAGAACAAGTTCTTACAATGCGTAACCGCTAAGTTACCGGACGATGCCAAGGTGCAGCTGCGCGATAAGGACAAGCTGCCGCGTATTGCCGTCTTAGTGACGAAGGAAGCCCACTGCTTAGGCGACCTCTTGATCAAGAGCTACTCGGGTGCCTTACATGCCGAGATCGTGATGATCGCCGGTAATTATCCTAATTTGGGCGATCTCGCCGCTAAGTTTGATATCCCATTCCACTGCGTCTCGCACGAGGGTATCAGCCGCGAGGAGCAAGAAGAGCGCATGATGAAGGTGATTGATGACTGCAATCCAGACTACATCGTGCTCGCCAAGTACATGCGTATCCTCTCGCCTAAGTTTGTTGCGCACTATCCATTAGGCAAGATCATCAATATCCACCACTCGTTCTTACCAGCCTTTATCGGCGCCAAGCCTTATCAGCAGGCCTTTGACCGTGGTGTGAAGATTATCGGTGCCACCGCCCACTTCGTGACCGACAACTTAGACGAAGGCCCAATCATTGAGCAGGACGTCATCAAGGTCAACCACCGCTATGACGCCGAGGCCATGGCTAAGGCCGGTCGCGATGTTGAGCGTATCGTGCTGCTGCGTGCCTTAAACAAGGTCTTTGACAATAAGGTCTTTATCCACGGCAACAAGACAGTCGTCTTCTAAACACAGCGCGGTCTTAGCCCCAGACAACAACGCCCAGCCTCCTTTTGGAAGCTGGGCGTTGTGCTTGTTATGTCCGAAGCGCGGTAGCCGAGCCGCTGCTTTTGTCATTGCAGGCGCGCCCGGCAGGCTCGGTGTGGGAGCGCTGCGTGAGTGCTGCAACGCTCTTAGCGCTTGCGCTTTAAGATGCGCTCGACGTCAGGCTTTTGGTTGATGTTGGTGATGTGGAAGAGCGGGATCCCAGCGGCGGCACAGACGCGATCTAATCTGCGATCGCGCAGCTTGCGCTCGACCCGGTTGTGGGTCGGGTCATCAAGCTCAATGGCGCAGATGATGCGGTCGGTGCGCTTTTGTACCAGCATGAAGTCAAAGCTCATGTTATGGCACTTCTGGGCAAAGGTGCGGCGCTGAACCATATTGAGGCTGGAGACATCGGCATTGATGTTGAGCGCTGAGCCCACCGCGACTTGGCAGAAGATGTAATAGTCCTGGCCAAACCAGATGCGCAGCTTCTCTAAGTAGTGGTGCTCGAAGTTGGTGACCAAATACTCCTTGCCTGTGACCGCTCCGGCTTTGAGCATCGCCGTAAAGATCTGGTCGATCTCATCAAAATCCGGAATTTTGGGGTCAAGCAGGGAGCCGTCGCGCACCAGCTCCTTATAAGAGCCATCAGCCTTAGGGTGCTTGAAGTAGCGCACCGCTGGATCTTGCTCTTGTAAGAAATCGAGCTTCTCGTTGACGCTACCGTTTTGCTTCTCGTCGGCCTTGCTCGCGGTAAAGTCGCGGTCGCGCTTGAGCCAAGAGCTGGTGCCCTTGCCTTTCTTATCGCGATTAGCGGCGCGGCGTGCGGCCGCTTTGGCGGCTTTTTCTTGTTCAGCCTTTTCCTTTTCGGCCTTTTTGCGCGCTAAGAGCTCGGAGTACCACGAGTTATCGATGCGGCGCCGCCCACCAAAAGGAATAAGGAAAACGATCAAGATAAAGACTAAGACCGCTCCAGCTAAGTGTAAGGTCAGCTGAGCGGCAGAAAGTCCAGAGAGGTAGTCAAGGAGCGCCATAGTAAGAGGCTCTTAGTTTTGGTTAAGGGGCGAGGCGGGCGGTGGTCCAGCTGCCGTCTTCTTGCAGGTCGTAGATAAAGCGGTCGTGCAGGCGGTTTTCACGGCCTTGCCAGAACTCAACTTGGTGGAAATAGACACGATAGCCACCCCAGAAAGTAGGGAGCGGTACCTCGCCGTTCTTAAACTTTTCCTTGAGCTCCATAAACTTGCTCTCTAAGGCCGAGCGGGCGCTGATGCGGCTTGATTGATGCGAGGCCCAAGCGCCGATTTGGCTGTCGCGTGGACGCGAGTGGAAGTACTTGACGACTTCAGGAATGGAGAGCTTTTGCGCTGTGCCGATAAACATGACCTGACGCTCGAGGAAGTACCACGGAAAGAGCATGCAGATCTTAGGGTTCTGGGCTAATTGCTGGGCCTTACGCGAGCCTAAATTGGTGAAGAATACCAGCGACTTTTCATCGTAGTTTTTGAGCAGCACCATGCGCGAATAAGGTTGGCCTGAGGCATCGACGGTACTTACGACTACGCCATTTGGGTCGTACATCCCGGCGTCAATAGCTTCTTTGAGCCAGCGCTCAAAGAGCTCAATCGGGGTAGCGGTGAGATCACTCTCACTTAAACCGGCCATGGTATAGCTGCGACGCAGCGGAGCAACATCAATCATCTCAAAAACCTCCACCCACTAAGGGAGTCAAAGCATTACCAGCTGTGGGGAGCACAGCAGGCGAGCGCATAGTTTACCGCAATCAGCCCGCCCGTGTCGCAATCGCTGTGCTTATGCGCACCAGCGCCGTGGCTGGCCCCATAAGCGTCGTAGATGTGTGCATGTGCTGTGGCTGGCGCTCAGCCCGTGTTTGCGTCCATGTGCTGTGCTGGCCACCAAAGTGCGGTGCTGGCGCCCAAGTGCTGTGCATGCAGTGCGGTGCTGGCCACCAAAGTGCGGTGCTGGCGCCCAAGTGCTGTGCTTGCAGTGCGGTGCTGGCACCTGCTGTGACCTTAATTACCGCAGGGCGTCCCTTGGGACTTTCCCATGATTTGTGTTGTGCGGCGTTCGCATATGTCTTAGCATTTTTTTTTTTGTTGCATTCTGGCTACCGCTGTTGCGTATTTGCGACTTGAAACTATGTTTTTGTGACGTAACAGCTACAGGTACCGCTTGTCGTGCTGGAGGCAGGCTGCTTGGTATGGGCTGTACGTGGGAGCGTTGTTGTTGCCGAGTTTATGCGCAGAGCTGGAGTGTGGGTTAGGATGAGGCCGGGGCGCTTTCTAAATAAGCTAAACTTATCGGTTTAGCGCTAAAATGGTAGTAGGCCAGGCCTTAAGACTAAGGTGTTTTAAGCTTTAAGTCGCATGCTGGGTCAATTTCATCTTAAATAAGACTATTTATTAAAAACTCTTTATTTAAGTTACTTGTAACCTAGTGCTGATATGGAAGCTGCCCTTGGGTGTGAGCTGCCTAAATTTGGCCGTAGAGTGCGGTTTCAACTGAAATGGTAGTGTGCGGATAGCGCGCATGAGTGCGGGGTTTTGTGATTAGAGTGAGATTATTGCGTCCCCGCTATCAGGTCACAATCGGGCCTGATGCTATAATGCCCGCACACGTGCACCGGGGTAGGTCCGATTGGACCGCTAGGTGGTTCAATACAGACTTAAGTCTTGCCCCGTTTGTGGCAGATTTTTTTTTTAGCTCTGTTTGTTTTTTTTAGGTCAAAGCGCGTCGCACGGTTCGACCTGGTGTGGGGGTCAGCCTTGAGCTCTGATTTGACTCAGGTGAGTTAAGTGCTACCTTAGCTTGAAGTTAAGTGATAACTTAAGCTTTAACGGTAAGGGTGGCCTTAGCTTGCAGAGCGCGGCGTAAGGCTGATGCTCAGTGGTGGATTGCCACTAGTTGTGCATCTTTGGTTTGTTTAGCATCTAGGATTTAACATGTCGAATAATATTTCCAAGACGGTCTTAGTTATCAACTGCGGCAGTTCGTCGGTTAAGTTTGCCATCATGGATCCAAATGATGGCCACGTCTTCTTAAGCGGTATTGCCGAGGCTATGAACTTACCTGAGGCCTTTATCTCATGGCGTTTTGGCGATGAGGATAAGACCAAGGTTAATATCCCAGGCTATAACCACCAGCAAGCTTTAGCTTACTTAGTTGAGAACATCTTAAGCTCGCACCAGGAGCTGTTAGATTCGATCGTAGCTTGCGGTCACCGTATCGTTCACGGCGCTGACTACTACAGCGCTCCAACCTTAGTTGATGACGAAGTTGTTGCTAATATCGAGCGTGCCGTTCCATTTGCTCCACTGCACAACCCAGCTCACATCTTAGGTATCAATGCAGCTCGTGCTTCCTTCCCTAATATTCCTCACGTCGTGGTCTTCGATACCGCTTTCCACCAGACCATGCCTCCAGTAGCTTACCGCTTCGCTATTCCTGAGGAATACTACACCGTTGACCACTTACGTCGTTACGGTGCTCACGGTACCTCCCACATGTACCTCTCGCACGAGGCTGCTAAGCTCTTAGGCAAGCCACTTGAGGAGACCAATGTCATTACCTGCCACTTAGGCGGTGGTGCTTCGGTTTGCGCCGTTAAGGGTGGCAAGTGCATGGATACCTCGATGGGCTTAACCCCACTTGATGGCTTAATCATGGGTACCCGCTCCGGCTCGATCGACCCATCGGTCGTCTTCTATCTGTGCCGCAAGTACAACATGCAGGTTACTGAGGCCAAGGACATCTTAAACAAGAAGTCGGGCTTATTAGCTTTATCGGGCGTTTCCTCTGATATGCGTCCAATCTGCGAGGGCTATGAGAAGGGTGACGAGCGCTGCACCTTAGCCATCGAGGCCTTCTGCTATCGCTTAGCTAAGTTCATCGCTTCCTACTACGTACCATTAGGCCATGTTGACGCTATCGTCTTCTCCGGCGGTATCGGTGAGAACTGCTGGGAAGCCCGTAAGATCACCTGCGAGTACTTACGTGAGTCCTTTGGCGTTGAGTTAGATCAAGAGATCAACGTTGGTGCCTTAAGCCGTTTAGGCCACGATGGCGGCGTCATTTCGACCCCAGCTTCGCGCGTCAAGGTCATGATGATCCCAACCAACGAAGAGTTAGTCATTGCTCAGTCCGCTATGAAGTTCGTTAAGGACTAATAGCTACAGGTCAGGGCTGTGCCCTGACGGTGAGCTCTAAAAAAAAATCAGCAGCGGCCCTCCGACCACTGCTGATTTTTTTTTGTGCCCCGCTGGGCGCACCCCGCGCTAAACCGGGGCGCCCACCGCACGGCTGGGCTTGGTGCTTAGCGCGCCATGCTTGTGCTCAGCGTGCTGGGCTTGGTGCTTAGCGCGCCATGCTTGTGCTTAGCGCGCTGGGCTAGGGGCGCTTAGCGGGGCGCGGTGCTTCTATTTTTGGTCGCTGGAATTTTCTGGGGTTGCGCCCTTGCGGCCTAAGCCGGTACGGCGGTGCAGCGGCTTGAAGATCATGGTGACCAGCACAAAGAAGGTCGGCACCATGATGAGACCTAAGGTGGTCGCAGTTAGGGTGCCACCAAAGACACCAGTACCAATCGATTGCTGGGAACCGGCACCGGCGCCATCGGCGCTCATGAGCGGCAGCACGCCTAGTAAGAACGCAACTGAGGTCATGACAATTGGTCTAAAGCGCAGGTTGGCGGCCTCTTGCGCGCTTTTTAACAGCGATCTTCCTTGCATTCTGAATTGGTGCGCGTACTCCACGATCAAGATGGCGTTTTTGGCCGAGAGGCCACCGGTGGTGAGCAGGCCCACTTGCAGATAGACGTCGTTGGCCATGCCGCGCAGAGCAATAAAGAGCAGGGCACCAAAGATACCGATCGGCACGATTAGCATCACGGCAAATGGAATCGACCACGACTCATAAAGCGCGGCTAAGCATAAGAACACCACCACCGCTGAGAGCAGATAGAGGCTGCTTTGGCTCGAGCCGGTGAGCTTTTCTTGATAGGAGATACCGCTCCAGGCATAACCGTATTCGCCGGGGTGCTGCTCGATGATCCGCGCGATCTCATCCATAGCCTGGCCTGAGCTGACCCCAGGGGCCGGGTCACCTGACATCGAGATCGAGGCGATACCGTTGAAGCGCTCGAGCTGCTGCGGACCGTAGCTCCAATCAATCGAGCCGATCGTGTCAAAGGACACCATCTTGCCGTCACTGTTCTTAAAGTAGAGCTTGCTTAAGTCCGAAGGCAGGGAGCGAAATTGGGCATCGGACTGAACATAGACACGCTTGATACGGCCCCGGTCAATGAAGTCGTTGACGTAGGAGCCGCCCCAGGCGATCTGGAGGTTCTGGTTGATCACGGACGGATCCAGCTTAAACTGCCCGGCGCGTTGATCGTCGATGTTGATGTTGAGCTGGAGGGTGTCGTTTTGGGCATTGGAGCGCACGTTGTAGAGCAGTGGGCTTTGCCGCGCTTGCTCCACGATTGCGGCCACGTCCTGCATAAATTGCTCGTGGCTGTGGCCCATGACATTTTGTACGTAGACGTTAAAGCCCGAGCTACCGCCCATACCGGAAATTGAGGCTGGCAGGCTGAGGCGGATTTCGGCGTCCGGATAATGATCAAAGTAGCGCTTAGCTCGATCTAAGATGGCAAAGGCGGTATTTTCCTCACCGGGGCGTTGTTCCCACGGGACTAAGCGAATCGAGGCGCGGGCGGTGGCCTGACCACGGGAGAAACCGGCTGAACCTAAGGAGAGTAAGATACCTTCGACATTATCGACTTCGTGCTCTAAGAAGTAATTCTCGACATCTCGGCCTACACGCGCGCTTTGGGCCATGGTCGAAGAAGACGGCAGAACGATGCGCACTGAGATAATGCCTTGATCCTCAGAGGGCAAGAACGAAGATGGAATCCTAGTAAATAAGAAGGCTGCCCCGGCGGTGACGCCAATAAAGCCCAGCACCACCACGAATTTATGGGTTAAGCAAAATTCGTTAATGGCGCGATAGCCGCGAAAACAGAGGTTAAAGCCCCGGTCAAAGAAGACCAAGATACCTTGCTGGCTCGTGGGCTTGCCTTCATCGGCGCGCATTTGTTGGCGTGCGCGCTCCTTGCGGGTGAGCTTGGTGTGATCCTTTAAGATCGTGGCGCATAAGGCCGGGGTAATGACGACTGCAACCATGATCGAGACTAACATGGCACTGACGATGGTAACCGAGAACTGGCGGTAGATATTGCCGGTGGCCCCTGAGAAGAAGGACATAGGGGTGAAGACGGCGGCGATCACCAAGCCCACACCAAAGAGGGCCGAGGTAATCTCGTGCATCGACTTAACTGCGGCGTCGTAAGGGCTGAGGCGCTCGGTCTCGATAATGCGATTGACGTTTTCCACCACCACAATGGCATCGTCGACCAAGAGGCCGATCGCCAGCACCATCGCAAACAAGGTCAGGGTATTGAGCGAATAGCCCAAGGTGTAGAGCACAACTACGGTGGCGGCCAGCACAATCGGGATAGTCAGCGCTACGATCAGCGTGGAGCGTAGATCGCGCAAGAAGAGCAAGATCACCAAGGACACTAGGCATAGGGCTTCGACTAAGGTCTTACCCACCTCATAAAGCGAGGCCTTGACAAAGGGCACAGTGTCGTAAGGGATGGAGTAATCAAGATTGGTTGGGAAGAGCGGGCGCAGGCGCTCGAGCTCATTGGTGACTAATTGCGCGACTTCGACCGCGTTGGCACCATCGGTCAGGCTGATATCCAGCGCCGCCATTGGGCTCTTATTGTAATTACCAAAGTAGGTGTAGGAGCTGCGGCCCATCTCGACGCGTGCGACATCGCGCAGATAGACGGCAGCACCTTCGCTGGTGACCTTAACTAGGATATTTTCAAAGTCCGCGATGTCATTGAGTAGGGCTCTTGATTTAATCGTGACATTGATGGTTTGGTCGGGGCCTGCCGGGAGATCACCTAATTGGCCTACTGAGATCTGCTTGTTTTGGTTCTCAATGGCTGAGACCACATCTGAGGGGTTGAGCTTGTATTGGAAGAGCTTGTTTTGGTCCAGCCAAATACGCATGGCGTAAGATGCGCCCAGCACCGAGACATCACCCACGCCATTGAGGCGCGAAATGGGGTCTTGCACCACTGAGACTAGGAAGTCAGCGATGTCCTCTTGGCTCATCGAGTCATTGCGAGTGTAGAAGGCCACAGTTTGTAAGGTGTCATCTGAGACCTTGCGCACGCGCAGGCCCGAGCGCTGTACTTGGTCTGGCAAACGTGAGGTGATACCGCTTAAGCGGTTTTGTACCTGCATCTGGGCGACATCGACGTCGACGCTGGTATCAAAGGAAAAACGCAGCCTAACCGAACCGTCGGAGGTCGAGGTGGTGGAGAAATAGAGCAAGCCATCAAGACCGGTCATTTCCTGCTCAATGACTTGCGCCACTGAGTTTTCAACCGTTTCGGCCGAAGCACCTGAGTAGGTGCAGGATACCGAGACCGACGGGGGAGCAATTTCCGGTAGGCGCGCGATCTTCATGCGCGGCAAGCAGATCGCACCTGCGATCATAATCATCAGGGCAATAACCCAAGCGGCGACCGGGCGATCAATAAAGAACTTGCTGATCATAGACAGAGGCCCCTTTATTACGAGCCACTAGGGGCCACAGCAGCGCTTTGATTAAGGCCTGATGCGGCCGGAAGCGCATTGGCGGGAAGGGCATTGGTCGGGCGAGCTGAGCTCAGCTCGCTCTTATTATCCAGGGTGATATCGACGCCATCGCGATTGACCACGCGCACCTTGGAGCCGTGGCGCAATGAGCCACTGCCTGAGACTACCACTTCATAGCTGCTATCTAAGCCATCTAAGACGCGCCAGCCATCGTTATAAAGCTCGCCTAGGGTGACTGGGGTTTGCACCGCGCGGCCATCTTGCACCGTGTAGACATAGGCATTGCCCTTAGGGTCGCGTATGACCGCTTGGGGCGGCAAGGTCATGATGTTTTGGGCGACACCGCCATTGACCTTGCACACTACCGCCATACCCGGCAGTAATAAGTGGTCAGGGTTATCAAAGATGGCGCGCAAGGATAAGGAGCCGGACTCTTCATCGACGAGCACTTCTGAGAGGCTGAGTACACCTAATTGGTTATAGAGCGAGCCGTCTTCAAAGTAGAGCGAGACGTCGTAAGCGCGATCGCTCAGATAGATCGAGCCGTCGAGCAAGCCCTCACGCAGCTTGCGCCATTGCAACGAGCTTTGCTCCATATCGACGTAGACCTTATCAAGGTCAATAATCGTGGCGAGCGGCTCGCTTTGATTGGCCGTGACCAAGGCACCGCGCGTAATCTTAGAGGAGCCGATGATGCCCGCGATCGGGGCGCGCACCGTGGTGTAATCAAGGGAAATCTTGGCGCTGGTGAGCTCAGCTTGGTAGAGCTTTTCGTCGGCCTGCGCTAGTTCATAGGCCAAGAGCGCATCGTCCCGCTCTTTTTCTGAGGCGCTGCGGCGTTTGTAGAGCAGGGCAAAACGCTCATAGTCCTTATAGGCCATCTTACGCTGCACTACCGCGCGATCGTAGGAAGCTTGAGCATGCTCTAACTGTGCTTGGAAGATCGCCGGGTCGATTTCGTAAAGCGGCGTACCCTCCTCCACTTCGGCGCCTTCCTCAAAGAGGCGATTTAAGATAATGCCATCGACCTGGGGACGGACATCGGCGCGGGTATAGGCGCTGATGCGACCACTTAAGTTAAAGGAGCGCTCGCGATTTTTAAACTGAGGGTGGATGGTGCTGATGTCGTAGGTGACTTCGGCTAAAGACGGGGTTTTACCAACAGCGGCATCCTTTTGCTCTTCGAGTTTGCAGCCGGTGAGGCCGATAAGGCAGCATAGTGTTAGGGTAATGAGCGTAACGCGTAACTTGGTTGAAGCTAAGCCTCGATGCTCTGCCATATCGCAAACCCCTCCTAAAATATGACGAAAGTTTGAGCTTTTTGCCCGAACCTCACAACACTTGCAATGAAAGGGCCGCGCCAATTAGCCTTATTTCGCATTTTGCCTGTGCAGCTGGCATAAAAAAGGCCCTGTCTGGTGAACAAGGCCAATTTCTATTGCGCTTTACGTTCTTTGCTTAGGTTTTGTTCAGAACGTGCTTATATTATGCCCCCGTTTTCTTTGAACAAACTTAGCTGCATCAGCTTGGCACAATTTTTTTGCAACTTCCTTGATTTTATCTGGCGCGCGCCGCCGCAGCGCACCGCCCAAAGCCCGCTCAATGTCCGTAAAACGCCGCAAAACACACCGGTGTCCAAACACCGCCTGCGTCGCCCTTGCCTCCTGACAAAACAGCCCGCTAGACAGCGGGCTGTTGGAGCGCACTGAGCTTCTGGGCTCAGTGCTCGGGCTTTAGCTTTTAGCGCTTAGCTTAGCGCTTGGCTTTGAGCTTTTGCTTAGAGCTCAGCTAAGGTCGAGCGCAGGATGTGGTACACCTGCTTGGTGTGCTCAACCGAGCAGTACTCGTCAGGCGAGTGGGCATTGCGCACCGTAGGGCCTAAGGACACCATTTGCAAGCTTGGGTTGGCCTTAGCAAAGTAGCCGGTCTCAAGGCCGGCGTGGATCGAAGTGATCGCGATGTCGAGCTGAGCTTGCTCCTTGTAGTGGTGCTTTAAGATCTGAATTAAGCGATTGTCCTTTGGCGAGGTCCAACCAAAGGTACGGCCGGTAAAGCCGACATCAACATTGTCTAAGAGCGAGCAGATGCAGTCTAACTTATCAATGACGTCATCTAAGCCGTGGTCCTTGAGCGAACGGGCTAACAGGGCAATAGCGATGGCATCTGGCTTGGTGCGAACCATCGAGAGGTTGCACGAGGTCTCAACTACGTTCTCGTAGTCATGGGACATGCGAATCACGCCGTTAGGCAGCGCGCGCAAGAAGGAAATCAGATTTTGCGAGCTGGTGTAGGACAGCGCGGTTGGCTGCAATGGGCAGGTACCTAAAATCAGGTGCATGTCCGGATCGGTGTCGCTATAGAGCTCCTGATAACGCACCATGGCAGCAGTGGCAGCGGCCTTGAACTCATCGAAGGTGTTGCTTGGTACCGCCAGCTCCACATAGGCGCTCGATGGAATCGAGTTGCGGATTTCGCCGCCTTGGAACTTCTGGATAAAGAAGTCGTTGGTGTCGGAGACCTCGGCTAAGATGCCGCACATGATATCGATGGCGTTACCACGATTTAAGTGGATTTCGCTGCCGGAGTGACCACCGGTTAAGCCCGTTAAATTGAGCACAATCGGCATGCAGTCCACGACCTTAACCAGCTCTGGGGTAAAGGTGATGTTGGCGTTGATCGAGCCCGCGCAGCCCACAAACAAGGTGTCAAACTCCTCAGAGTCGAGGTTGATGAGGTAGTCGCCTTGTAAGTAGTCGTGGTCGAGGGTTTGGGCACCCTTCATGGTGCTTTCCTCTTCCACGGTAAAGATTGCAGTAATTGGGCCGTGGCTTAATTCATCATCGCCTAAGAGGGCTAAGATCAAGGCGACGCCTAGGCCATCGTCGGCACCTAAGGTGGTGTTAGTAGCGGTGATATAAGGACCGGCGCACACCTCTAAGATCTTAGGATCAGCCTCAGGGGAGCTCATGACGCGTGGGGCAATTGGGGTGCTGACGAAGTCGTGCTCGCTCCCGGCGCGGGCGACCGGCACCATATCCATATGGGCCTGTAAGATCACTACTGGGCTGTGCTCGCGGCCAGGGCTCGCCTTCTTTCTGATAATGACATTGCCCTGATCTTCTAACTCGAACTCCAGGCCATGCTCACGAGCAAAGGAAATGATGTACTTAGCGATACCGCGCTCGTAACCTGAAGGGTGTGGGATGGCGCACAGGTTTTGGAAGTGGCTGAATACCGCTTGAGGAGCAAGATCTTTGATTTCCATCAATGCACGGCTGACCTAAGTCAGCATCCTCCTAAGAAGTTATTGCCCGAGCTCATAACAATCAACAGAACCGGCTCGGCAATAGAACCATGAAAAACGTAAAACAAAGCTCACCCAAGGACTAGCCTTGGGTCTTAGCTCCGGGAGCTAAGTATCCATGCCCAACACGTGGGCTCAATCGCGGCCATTATACGTGAGATCTTTGCACTTGAAAGGGGCAATCAGCCCCAAAGTGGGGGTTAGCCCGCAAAACTGCCGCAAAGCCCAGCGCTCCAGGGCTGGTCACCCCTCATCTCTGCGCTTATCTATGCCTAAATACGTCCCCATCTAAGGGGAACGGTGCGCTCTGGGATCCCAGTGTCGAATATGGGCATGATTTGTAAAAATTTCAGATGTAAATCACAAGTGAATGGCTTTTGACTTGAGCACGCTGAGCGCAGAGCTTAAGCTGATGATGTGCTTGCAGCCATATTTTATCTATCAAAAAGTTAGGCTTGAGGCCGTTAAACTTAATAAGGGCGCAAGGAAGCGTCCCGTGACGCAAGCCCGTGCTTCCGTCGTTTTTGCCGTGTGTGATGCTTTGATTGAGCTTGAGAGAGAGGTCTTTAGTCTGAGGGCGGTTCCAGCGACCAGCTGGCGTGCCGCTTATTGCAATTAAGGGGGGCGCTATGTCTCACATAAGATCGCTGGTTAACAAATTTCGCCGAACCATAGTGATTATGGTCGCCGTGCTCTTTAGTGTCATGACGGTCAGCTGTGGCAATCTCGATGATCCCTATGTCGGCACTTGGATGGGCTTAGCCGAGATTGGTGGCGGTAACTCCAAGCTCTATGAGTACCAAATCGAGGCCGAAGGTGACGGCAACTACACCATCAGTGTCAAGCAGTATGACTACGATGTCAGCATCAACCACGCACAAGCGGTGTGGCGCTCGACCTCGCCTAACTACTTTGCCGGGCAGCTCAACCACCAAGGTGATCTCAGCACCACCATGGGTGTCATTAAGGCCGATGTCCAGAATTTCCGTTTGATCTACGGCAACATCTTCTTGACGCGCAAGGCCAAGAACACTGAGATGAAACTCAAGTACGTGATCCGCGCTGAGATCGAGCAGCGCTATCCGGGCATCAGAGTCTTCGATTAGCTCGCTCTGTTCCAAGAAAGATAACAACGGCGCCCCAAGGGGCGCCTATTTTTTTGTGTGTGTGAGAACCAGCCACCAGATGGTTCGGCGCAATAGGCTCAGATTCAGCCTAAAGGACGCAGGGACGGTGTGGATGTGAGGCGGGGCGCAATGGTTCAGTGCTGGGCGCAAACGGGCGCGGCGCCAGGCAGGGGGAAGGCTGCGGACAAGCTGCAGGAAAGCTGGAGGCCAGCTGAAGGCCAGCCGAAGTGGCGCCGGGGCGGGCGCGCTGTGAGGGGGTATGCGCTGGGCGCAGAGACAACAAAGCCTCTTGCTTGACGCAAAAGGCTTTGGTGGAGAGTGCAGCATTTGATCGGTGCGGGAGGAACGCACCGCACGTGCTGACTGAGCTCAGGAGGAGCGCGCTTTTTGGCGGCGCGCGTTTTTAGCTCTGCTTAGAGCGTTGGGTCGAAATCACCCTCGTCCTCAAAGGTTTCGCTGCTGCGCAGAATGTTGGCAGCTTGAGCTGCCATCTGGGCAGAAGTTGGCTTCTTTGGAGCGGCTTGAACCTCGGCGTCCTTAGTGGCGCGCTTGCGCTTTGGTGGCTTTGGAATAAAGACCAAGCGTTGAGGGCCATCGGTACGGTAAACCGAGAAGCGCTTTAAGCCAGGGTACTGCTTGACGAACTCGTCGTAGAACTCGATTAAGCCGAACTTGTCCTTACCTTGGACGCGACCGACTGAAGTGGAGCTGACACGAACCGAGCGCTTCTTAGCACTATCCCACTTGTTCTTGTAAGTGCAGACGTAGTAGCCGCGATTAGCATCACCGTTGGCAATCAACGGAGGCAGATTTGGGACTTTTGGTTGATTTTCAGGAATCATCTCTAACTCGGCGCTTGTCCTAAGATCTCTTAGCCTCCTAAGATCACTTAGTTGGGGCACCGCCTCCTAGTTGAATGAAGCATCATAGGGCTGTCACTTAATAGTGATTGCACCTAAAGTGCCAAAAAGGGCTTGCTTAAGAGTAAAACTTTGCTTGGGCTAAACCTTTTCTACTGCTGGCCATCGTAGTACGCCTAGCTTAGTTTGAACTTAGGCGTAAGGCTTACTCGTAAGAACAAAAAAATCGGTAATTAGCGCTCGGGAATGCACCTAGCTTTAGGGGGCGAGCTTACCCACTTACAAGCGGAGCTGGCACGCGTTGGCCTAAAGCGAGGAATGCGTTCTGAGCGTCTTTCTTGCGGTTTGAGCCCGCACCTAAAAGTGCGTTGCCTGAACCTGCGGCTGTACCAAGGTACAGTCAGAAAAGAAAAGATTGAGGTTTAAGTACTTGAGTGCAAAACACGCGCCCCCCATGGTGGGGTACTAGGCACACCCTTAACTAGGTTCTAGTTACTATTTTTCCAGTTACTAGACACTAACTTAACCAGGTGGTGAACCATAGAATCGAGCTGAGCTAGCTCTCAATGAAACCTTATTTCTTGTTTCGTAATTTTATCGACCGTTTTGGAGCTAGCTTTAACATTTTTATGCTATGAAGCGCGCAAAAACATCGCTTGCAAGTGAGTTGGACGCAACTGTCAGACCGTGAAAATTAGTTTCATCAGGTTCCAGCAAGCTGATAAATGTCAAGAAAGTTCCCATGCTAACACTGGGCTGTAATCTGGGGGTATTCTTATATCTAGTTGTAATCTTGTCAGTTGATAGCAAAATTTCTCAATTTGTCTCTAATGACTTAAATGGAGCAGCACTACACCAGATCTGGCCGCCTGCTTCAGCGGGAACCGCTGCGCGTCAGCACCAGCGTTTATGGGCGTTATGGGCCTGCCCAAGCGGCTTGAGACGCGAGGCTGTGCAATTTTTTGACGGCCTGTCAAAATTGCGTGCGCTCCAAGGCACACAGAGAGAAGCTGCGCAGATCCTGGGTCTAGTTGTGGGGACGAAATTTTGAACTTAGGACGGGCGCGGTATGGAACATCCAACAGATCGTAGGCCACAAGCTCGAGACACGTCGCAGGCTCGCTTCCAGAAACAGTGTAATAAATTCACAGATCATTTGAGGACGCTGGGCGCTGCCCCATTAGGGCTCCCTCTGCCCTAATATTAGATTGTGCTCCAAAGCTTATCCTCCGGCAATTTAGGGGATTAACGGCCAAAGCGGCCCCAGAGACACCTAACTGGCAAAAGCTAACTTCATCCGGTCCACGAAGTCTTAAGCAGCAGGGAGCGCTGCCTTGTAGGTTAGCGCGCAGTTCACCGGCCAGATAGCGCGGCGGCTGGACTCATGTTGAAGTTTGAGCTGGTTTCGTTGGGCGTAAGGGTGCGAGCTCATTTGGTCATGGCTTTGTTCCAGTTCTGTTCCGCTCCATATTGCGTCCTTGCTGCGTGCGGCTGCGGCCAAATTTTGCATAAAAAATCTGATTGTTAGATTGGTTGACAGATAGTGGGTAAGGAGATGCTATGGCCAGTTACAGCTTTGAGCATGTGGCGATTCGGGCGCTCGCGACGGCGGTGCCGGATCATGTCAAAACGTTTGATCAGAGCTCGCCTAAGGTGCAGCGCTTCGTCAAGCAAATCGGCATTGAGCAAGTCCATATCTCCGTGACTGAGCAAACCCCGGTCGATCTGGGCTATGTCGCCCTCAATGAGGCTCTGGCTCAGGCCGGTTGGGCTGCCTCCTGCCTTGATCTGGTGGTCTTTGACACCCAAACCCCTGATTACATGGGCGGCGTGGGTGATGGCTCGTTCTTGCACCACTACCTTGATTTGCGCGAGGACTGCGCCGTCTTTGACCTGTCGGTAGGCTGTGCCGCTTTCCCGTATGCCATGTCGGTGGCCTGTGCCCAACTTTCGGTCGCAAGTTCAATTAAGCGCGTGGCTGTAGTCATGGGCGACAGCCAATGGATCTACTTTGCCGATGCCGATGCGATTGCGCAAAAGAAGACCATGTTGGTCGGCGAGGGCGTGGGCGTCATTCTGCTTGAGCGTGTTGCCTCTGAGGTGCCGCCGATCAAGATTGAGCTCTACGCCCAGGGCCATGGCTACAAGAGCCTGTCCTTCCACCACGGCATTAAGAACGCCTGGCGCCGCGCCGATGCCTACGAAATGCCGGACGGCGGCGAAATGTATTTGCAGGGCGCTAGCTGCGGCACCTATATGGACGGTAGTGATATCAGCGACTTTGCCAAGGTCAAAATCTGCGCCGAGATTAAGGCCCATTGTGCGCCGACCTTTGCCTCCGACTTCGACTACTACGTTTTCCACCAGGCCAACCAAAGCATCTTGGACGAGATTGCCGCTAATTTAGGGCTCGATCCGAGCAAGGTTCCAAGCTCACTTCAGCATTTTGGTAACACCTATTGCGCCAGCGCCATTCTTACGATGTGCGACCAACTGTGCGGCAAGCAGGGCCCACTGCACATCTTCAATGCTAGCTACGGTGTGGGCTTGGCGTGGGGCTTTAGCGACTTGGTGGTCCCAGCTGAGGTCATCTGCCCGATTGTGGCCACGGCCCATCGTTTTGATGAGCACTTCCTCAAGCCGATTGAGGACTAAGAGTGCGCAGCGCGGACTAGCGTCGTGGGCTGGGCGTGCGTTTTGAGGCGCGCGCTGTTAGGGAGCGCGCTTAGCCTAGCTTGCCCTTGAAGAGCCAGACGGCGCTGCCCATGGTAAGGGCGCCTAGGCCGATAAGCGGCAGCAAGAGATGGCTTACCTGCATAAAGGTCTGGCCCTCGAGGTAGATGCGGTGCAAAGCGTTCAAACCATAGAAATAGGGGTTGAGCAGGGTGAAGTACTGCATCAACTCCGGCATGGCACTGCGCGGGGCGATCAGGCCCGACATGATGATGCTCGGCAGCACGATCGTAAAGGAGATGACAATCGACTGCTGGGCCGTGCGCACTAAGGCTGAGATCGCTAGGCCAATACCGACGGTGCACAGGCTAAAGATGGTGATAACCGCCATCAGGGCGCCGAAATTGCCGTTGAACGGAATCTCAAACCATAAGAGACAGATTAAGAACAGCACCAGGCCTTGAGCGACCGCAATCACGGTCGGAGGGAGCGCCTTGCCAATTAAGATTTCCACCGGCGAGAGCGGCGACATCAGCATCATGTCAAAGGTGCCGTCCTCGCGCTCGCGACTGACCGAAAGTGAGGCGAGCATCATGACCTGAATCATCGACAGCGCCAAAATCATACCGGTCATCAGACCAAAGCGCGTGACGTTATTGGTGTTGTAGAGATAGCGAAAGTTCACGCTCACAGCGCTAGGGCTTGAGTAAGTGCCACCACTGGTGGCAGTGTGATAGCGCTCCTTTTGTTCGTTGTTGTAGGCGGTCACGATGCTTTGGACATAGCCTGCGGCGGTGTTGGCCGAGGCCGTGTTGCGCGCGTCACTTGCCAGGTAAATGGTGCGGGTGTGGGTAAAGTCGCATGCGATGTAGATACCCACTAAGCCTTCTCCAGCATCAAGGCTCTCCTTAAAGCATTGCTCGCTGGTGCAATATTTCGTGAGGTTGAAGGTGCCATTGTGATTGATGCGCTGCACAATTGCGGTGGCATCGGGGTCAAAGCTGTCTTGGTACAGGATATAGGGCACGCTCTCTAAATTGAAGGTCGCGCCATAGCCAAAGAGAATCGATTGGATAATGATGGGCAAAATCAAGATCTTGCGCGAGCCCTTGTCCATCAAGATGACCACGAACTCTTTGTAGATTAAGGCCAGCAGACGGGTGAGCGGCGAAATCTGTTTCATGCTGCCTCCTTGCTGATGGGTTGCGGCACGTAGCGCTTGAAATGACGCGCGAGCACGCGATAGCACAATAAGGTGCCCAAGCCCGCAAAGATCAGAAGAATGCCCAGGTTCTCAAGGATTGTATCGGTGCTGCCGCCCGAGAGGATGCAGATCTTGGACGACTCGACCGCGTAGGTCGGCGGAAAGAGATGGGCGATCGCGCTGATCACGGGCGGAATTGAGCGTAAATCGAAGATCGCGCCTGAGAGCAGAATCGAAGGCAAGAAGCTTAAGATCACTGCGTATTCGCTCGAGAGGAATTGGTTGCGGGTCACCGCCGAGATAATAAGGCCAATCAGCTCACTGACGTAGAGATAGACCGCAATGGTTATCACGTAGAGAAGGGCACTGCCTCTAAAGGGCAGCTCAAATGAGATCAACGTGGTCATAATGGCCAGCGCCGCGCCCAAGCATGAGAGCACATAATAGGGTACGACCTTAGCGATCAAGAGTTCACCTGCAGTGGTATTGGTGGCCAAGAGTCCGGCCATCGTGCCGCGCTCAAATTCGCGTGCAATCACAATTGAGCTCATAAACGACGACATCAGCGTGATAACGCCAATAAGCTGGCCTGCCATCAGGTACCAAGTTGACTCATTGCTTTCGTTAAACCAATTGCGGGCGATCACTTTTACCGGCTCATAGACATGCCCCGTTACTTGCGCGCTCTTAAAGGTGTTGACTTCTGTGGTGGTGGTTGTTGTCTGGTTCTGAGTGCCGGTGAGGTCACTGACGTTGAAGCGAAAACTTGGGGTACTCTGGGCGGGACTTTGGTTTGAGCTCTGCTCCAGAGCCTGCGCTTGGCTCAGCATTTGGGCCTGAGTGATAGCAGGCGCGGTGGTAAGGTAGGTGATTTGGCGGCTTAAACCCTTTTGGGTCGGACCGCTTAAGAGCACGGCCTCAAGGTAAGAGCGGGCGATGTTGGCCTGCTGCGCATCGGCGCCATTGATGGTGATCATGATCTCCACCGGCTGGTGATACATGCTCTGGCTTAAATTGTTCGGGAGCATGATATAGGCGGCAATATCGTGGGTAAGAAGGAGTTCTTGGGCCTGTGCTTGGTTGTTGACCTGGGTGAACTCAAAGTACTCAGAACCGGCTAGGGCAAAGGCGACCTCGCGTGTGATCACGTCATCAAGCTTAGAGCTGACTAAAGCCACGCTCACCGGTTTGACGTCCATCCGGATGCCGGTGCCGTAGATCACGACCAGCATCAAGGGCAAGAAGAAGGCGACTAACAGCACCGACTTGTCCGAGAGGATTTGCTTGACCTCTTTTAACATCAAGGTTTTGATGTGCGCAAGATGATTAGCCATGACTACCTCCTTGCGTGCGTGCGGCCGCGTCTTCGGGGAGCTGGGTGGCCGCGTCTGCGGGGGGCTGGGCGGCCGCGTCTGTTGACGTGTGGGCCACTGTTTCTGTTGGTGCCTGGGTGTCCGCATCATTTGGCGCCTGGGCGGTCGGCATGCGATCGGCGTCTGCGGAGGGCGCCTGGGGGTTCGCTGCTGGGGTGGTGCGGGCGCGACGCTCGTTGATGCAGTTGATAAAGGCGTCCTCAATTGAGATCCGGTCAGGGCCTTGGCCGCAGATGTCGTCGGGGCGCCCTAAGATTAAGATTTGTCCTTGGTCTTGAATTAAGAAGCGGTCGCAGTACTCAGCCTCTTCCATGAAGTGGGTGGTGACGATGATGGTGGTGCCTTGGGCCGCCAGGCGCGCGATCATCGCCCAGAAACTGCGGCGTGAGGTCGGGTCGGCACCAGAGGTGGCCTCATCTAAGAACAAAATGCTCGGCTCATGAATGAGGGCACAGGCCATCGATAGAGAGCGCTGCACGCCAAAGGGCAGGTTGATGGCAATCTCATTTAAGTAAGGCTTGAGATTGAATGTCTCGAGCATCGCGGCCATACGCTCTTTTAAGTAGGCGCCGGTCATACCGTAGCTTTGGGCAAAGTACTTGAGATTTTGCTGTACCGTCAGATTGCGGTAGAGGCAAAACTTCTGCGCGACGTAGCCAATCGTGGCGCGCACCGAGCTCTTGGCATTACTAAGACTCATGCCTTCGATCAGAATCTTGCCCGCGCTCGGGTTTAACAGGGCGCAGATCATTCTAAAGGTTGTGGTTTTACCCGCACCATTAGGTCCTAACAGGCCAAAGATCTCACCGCGATAGACCTTGAAGTTGGAATCGTGCACAGCGGTGAAGCTGCCAAATTGCTTCTTGATGCCCTGGACATCAATAATGACCTTGTCAGGTGCTGAGATCTCTGCCTTTTCGGGGGCAGGCTCGGTGATGCTGATAGGGCTGCTCCCATGTAAGGACAGATTGATGTAGGCGTCCTCAAGCAAGGGGGAGCGGGCGCTTAAGGTGTAGTCTTGTGCGCTGAGCTTAGGTTGGCAGAGCTTAAGGAGCTGCTCTAGGTCTTGCTTGAGCTGTTCTTGCGTGGTGCCTTGCTTGGTCAAAAGGTCGATCCGGCCTAAGCGTGGGCAGAGGTCTTGGAGCGTAGTGCTGTGGCTTAAATGGCACATTAAGCTCCGGGCTACTTGCTGGTAGGAGTGGCCGGCACTGAGGTTGAGCTTAAAGCACTGAGCTTGTACTTGCGTTTTGAGCTCAGCGCTAGTACCGATGAAAATGAGCTTACCGTCTTTAATGAAGATAGTGCGGTCGCTGCGGTCTGCTTCCTCCAAATAGAGCGAAGAAAAGACGCAGTAGCTGTGGGTTTGCTTCAAGTAGTGCAGAATGATGGCCCAAAGTTCGCGCCGGGAAATCGGGTCGACGCCTACCGTCGGTTCATCTAAGAGTAAGAGCTTAGGCTGGGCGCTTAAGGCACAGGTTAAGGCGAGCTTTTGCTTCATACCTCCCGAGAGCGCGCCCACCGCGTAGTCCTTGAACTTGATGAGGCCCACCTGGGTTAACAGGTCATCGAGGTAGGAAGTGAGCTGGTCTTGAGGCTCTCTGATATCGCGCAGCTTAGCAAAGAGCTCGAGATTGGTTCCGACGCTCAAATCCTCATACAGGCCCAGAGTCTGGGACATATAGCCGATGTCTGAAGCCATCACCGGCTCTGCGCCCAAGGTCAGGTAATAGCTGCCTGCATCAGCGGCATAGTGCCCGGCGAGGATTTTAAGCAGGGTCGACTTGCCCGAGCCATCCGGGCCAATCAAGGCGATGAGGTGCTCATCAGTGTTGAGCGCAAGCTCGATCTGGTCCAAGGCCTTGAAGCTGGTTCCATCTTCTTTTTTGAAGTGCTTGTCGACCTGAGCAAGGCGCAGCCATTGTTCCATGGGCCACCCCCTGACTATGGTGCCGTCTTTGGGGTGTGGTCAGGCGCACTGCCTTGCAAATAAACCGTGATCGCTTGGCCAAAGCGCAGGATGTGGTTCAGATCTGCCACCTCTACGCTGACCTCATAAATGAGATCGGCGCGTAAGTCCTCAGTCTGCACGCTCTTAGGGGTGAACATCGCAGTCGGGCTGATAAAGGAAATCGTGCCGCTCAGAGGCGCGTGGTAAGGCACTTCGATGCTGACTTCTTGGCCCAGTTTAATCAGCTGCAGCTGGGCATCGCTTAAGTAAATCCTAATTTTCTTTTGGTCTTCGTCGGTTAAGGCAAAGATAGTTTCACCGGCACCGACAAAGTCTGAGAGCTCATGGGTGCGGGTACGCACCGTGCCTGAGAACGGCGCGGTGATCACGCCTTGCTGCGCGACCTGATAGTTGAGGTAGGCAAGCTGGGCTTTGCAGGCGCTTACCTGCGCCGCTTGCGCCGAGATAATCTCATCGCGGTAGCCCTTTTCCATCAGCGCGAGCTGCGCTTGGGCTTCAGCTAAGGTGGCCTTAGCTTGGTCGTAGCTGGCCTTAGCGCTATCGAAGTCTTGTTGCGAAACCGAGCGGCTCTTTAAGAGCGAGGCATTGCGCTGGTAGGTGATATTGGCAAGGTCAACCGCTGCTTGGCTCTTATTGACTAAGGCTAAGGCGCTATCGCGTTCTTCTTTGAGGTAGCCATTTTGGTATTGGGTGAGCAGAGCTTGCGCCGCTTCGCATTGAGCAAATTGGATGCGCATCTGGTGGTCGAGTTCAGTGCTATCGAGGCGTGCTAAGACATCGCCCTTACGAACCTGGGCGCCTTCTTCGACCGTGAGTTGAATAATCTTGCCCGAGCGCTCAAAGGACAAGAGGCTGTCCTTGATGTCGACCGTACCGTGGGCCTTGCGGGGGTCTAAGTCCTGATGAATAAAGAGGGTATAGCCTAAGATCGCAGCCACAATAGCCGCGAGCACTGCGATGATGACAACCTTTTTCATAGCCTCATCCCAAACTAATCACTAGAATCAGTATGGCATAAGGGGCCACGCGCTATCCTAAATAGCGCGCAACTTTCCATGATGGATCACATTTGAGCTATTGCTGCAGCTGTGGGGTGCGGGCACCAAGCCCCGCGCGCCCAGATAGGTGGCAGGCGGGCAAGGCGGTAGGCGGGCGCGGGCGCTAAGTCCCGCGCGGGCTGCGCTTAGAGCAGCAAGGTGCCAATCGAGTTCATGATGGTGATGAAAATAAGCGAGGAGATGATGGCGATGGTGTTGAGGTCGGCCGATTCCTCGGCGCGCGACGGAATAGCGCGCATGGTCATGATCGGCGCCAGCGAGGTCATCGGGGCCATTAAGATGATCATGATGGTGAGGCGAATTTCGGGCTCGAGTGGCACCAAAATCCAAATCAGCGCGGCCATCACAATGCAGCTGATGTAGCGGATACACCACGCTTGCATCACGTGCTTGAACTGCTCCCAGCTGATCTCAAAGCTCAAGGCAATGCCGATAATCATAAAGCACAGTAAGGTGTTGGCCCCGGCAATAGTCTTAAATGGCGTGAGCGCTGTCTCTGGGATCGACAGGCCAAAGGCCGAGAGCGTAATGACCAAGGCGTATATGTAGAACGGCAGCGACTTGGCCATCTCCTTGAAGATGGTCTTGAGGTTGATCTCTTGATCGGGGAAGTACTTGCGGTTGAAGAAAAGCGCCACCGAATAGCTGCCACCAAAGCAGAATAGGGCATTGACCACATCGAACATACACAGCGCCAAGAAGGCCTTCGGGCTCATCGTATGCTGCATGAACGGGATGACGAAATTGCCGATGTTAAAGCAGGTGGTGTTGAGCATGTTGAACATGCGCAGCTCGACCTTGCGCGCCGAGAAAAAGGCGATCAGGAGTAGGCCAAAGTTAATGGCAAAGGAAATCAGGATGATCGAGAGCAGTTCAACATCAAAGGCAATGCCGTTAGCCGAGGTCAAAATCGCGCACGGCAAGGTCAGATACATCACGACGTAGGCCAGCTTCTTGGCCATAGCGATGTCGACTAAATGGACGCGCTTGAAGAAGTAGGAAATCGCGATGATGAGCAGTACGCTCAGAGCGTTGATAATGGCGTTGTCCATAGCAAAGGACTCATAGCAAACAAGAGGGTGGGCTTAATTCCACCTAGGACTGTGGGGCGCCATTATAGGCCACTTTAAGACAGCAAGGCCCAGCTGCACCGCAGCTGGGCCTTGGAGTGGGGCACAGCCCCATAAGAGCTAGCTTTGCACTATGAGTAAGCTACTGGGTAAAGCTACTTACTCGGTAGCGCTACTTACTCTTGCGTGTGGGCGGTCGTAACGTCGTGCTGAACCGTCTTGCGGTTTAAGACGAACAGATCGGCGTTAATGAAGTCCACGATTTCCTCGCAGGTATTGCCCATTAAGGCCGCAGCGGCACCGGCACGGCCTTGTGAGCCGATAAAGACGGTGCTGGCGTTCAGCTTCTTGCACAGCTTAGGAATGACGTCGTCCGGCATGCCCTCAGCAATATGGCAGTTAGCCTCAGGAATATTGTGGTGATGGGCAAACTCAACGATACGGCGCTTGTGCTCAGCCAAAACGGTTTCAGCGTAGAGCTCTGGAGCGTAGTTTGGAACCTCGAGCATGATCGTAGGTAAAACCACTGGGGCACTATTGACCAGGTGGATTGGGTTCTTGGTAATAGTGGCTAAGAGCTGGGCCTCACGTAAGAGCAGGATATTCATCAGCTGCTTTTCGGTGGAGGTGAAGTCCACGGCGACCACAATAGCATTTTGTGGATCCCAGCTGTGCTCCTTGGCGATCACGACTGGAATCAGGGCGTGGCGCAGCAAATTCCAATCATGTGGGGTAAAGATAATCGAGTCAAAGATACCGTGGTGGTTGGCGCCCTTGATCAGCAGGTCGTAGTGGCCGGAGTTGGCTTCCATGACCATGCCTTCTGAAATATCGCGCACCCATTTGATCTTAGGCTCGATCTTGACCCCACGAGCCTTGGCTTCGGCATGACGATCCAAGGTAGCGGTGATGATCGACTCAAGCTCTTTTTTGGTGACCTCTTCCACGTCTTGATGCGAGTTCATCTCGCTCTTTTTGCCAAGAAACGGCACATCATTGGCAAAATCGTAGATGAGTCGTAAGGCTGTGACCTTAACGCGTGGGTTGAAGCGTGCGACCTCAATAGCGCGATCGAGCGCTAGCTGTTGGTCTTTTTTAGGCTCTATGATGACGAGGATGTTGTTGTACTGTCTCATAGTATTGCTCCTTAACCTTGGTGAGGGATCGCACGATCCCTGTTCGGGTATCTTTAATCTTAAGGCAAAAAGGCCCACGCAACCGGCTCGCGCGCAAACCAAGCGCCTAAAGTGTGATATACCGCGAAAAATGACCCTCAAGTGAAGCTATTAGCGCCGGGCATGACCTGACAGGATGCGCCCAAATGACAGTTCACGTCAGGGCGCACTGAGCCTGCGACAGTTAGCTCGCATCAGGCTGCATTTAGCCTGCATCAGTTAGCTCACGTCAGGCCGCACTGAGCCTAGGTCAGGCCCCTGTTTGGCACCTGCCTTAGCTCAGAGCGCCGCGCTTTATTCAGCGCTCCGGCTGCTTCCCACCATTAGCCTTACATCTTGATGTGGCGTGGACGGATGCCCAGTGCAATGCAGCACAGGCCAAACAGTAGGGCGCCACCTACGATCAGGGCTGCCAGGTAGAAGATCGAGGTTAGGGTGCTCATGTCAGCCCAGACGCTAAAGTCAGGCGAGAAGTAGCGCACTGCAACCGCCATTACGATGCCTGAGATCAGAGCCTTGCCAATAAAGAGCAAGGTGGTGGCGCTGACCTTGTAGATATCGCGCTTATGCAAGAGGTATAAGAGCTGACCTGCGTTAACAAAGGCGGCTAAGGCAGTCGAGAGCGCCAGGCCGATGTAGTCGAGCGGCCACACCAAAATCAGGTTAAAGCAGATGTTGGCGATAATGGCTACGATCGAGCAGCGCACCGGAGTCTTGGTGTCTTGCAGCGCCGCAAAGCCTTGCACTAAGACACGCACCAGCATGATGGCGCACAGGCCGGAGACTGATGCTAAGAGCGAATGCGAACTTAAGATAACGTTCTCTTCGCTAAAGGCACCGCGCATGAAGATGACGCGCAAAATTGGCTCGCGCAAGGCGATGATGCCCAGGGCCGAAGGAATGCCCAAGAGCAGCACTAAGCGTACGCCCCAGTCTAAGGTGCGCACGTAATTGCCATGCTGGGTTTTGATGTCGACGCGCGAGAGGGCCGGGAGGATGACCGTCGAAATCGCCACGGCAAAGATGCCGATTGGAAACTCCAATAAGCGGTCAGAGTAGTAGAGATAGGAGATGGAACCGGTGGCCAAGAACGAAGCTAAGACCGTGTTGACCAAGAGGTTGAGCTGGCTTGCCGAGACGCCAAAGAGCGCAGGAATCATCAGCGTGCGAATGCGCTTGACCCCAGGGTGGGACCAACCCCACTTCGGGCGCACCATCAAGCCCAGCTTGATGATAAAAGGCAGCTGGAAGATGAGCTGAACGACACCGCCAGCCACCATGCCGTAGGCGAGAACTTTATTAGGGTCCTCAAAGTGCGGGGCAATGAAGTAGGCCACCACGATCATGGTGATGTTAAGCCAGCACGGGGTAATGGCAGGGATAGCAAAGCTGCCATGAACATTGAGCACCGAACTGCACAGCGCCGTCAGCGTGATAAAGAAGAGGTACGGGAAGGTGATCTCAAGTAAGGTCGAGGCTTGGGTGAACTTCTCGGCGTCCGGCGCATCGTTTAAGTAGGCTTCAAACCAGCCCCAGCCGAAGATCGCGGTGACCACCGGCGAGGCCACCATGCCAATAACCGAGATCACGAGCACAATCAGGCCCAAAGTACCCGCACTTTTAGCGATTAACTCCTTTAGGGCCGAGGCATCTTCTTCCTTGGAGCACTTGGTCAAGACCGGGACAAAGGACTGAGCAAAGGCACCTTCAGCAAAGAGGCGGCGGAAGAAGTTCGGGATGCGGTTCGCAAAAAAGAACACGTCGGCCATCAGCCCCGCGCCCAAGAGCTGCGCAATGGCGATATCACGTACCATGCCCAAGATGCGCGACATGAAGGTCGCGGCCGCGCTGACCATACCCGAGCGCAAGAGGCGCTCCTTTTTCACCGGCACCTGCTTCTTAGCTTTCGCCTGAGGCTCATCTGCTGCGGGCGTTGCACTCTGAGCGGAAGCCTGAGCTTGCTCTAACGGGGCAGTTTCAGCGGGTGCTTGAGCGGAAGCTGCAACCTGAACTGGGGCGGCCTGAGCTGCAACCTCCTGGGTTGTAGCAGCTTGAGCTGAAGTAGCCTGGTTTTCAGGTGCTGCTGCGGGCTCAGTTGTTTGGTTTTGATCTGGGGTTTGGTTGTTCGTGGTCATGGTGCGGACAAAATCAGAAAAGCATGGAGGCGATGAGATTAACCTAAGGTGGTGTCGAGCACCATCATCAAAGTGAAACCAGCAATAATCGAAAGAGAAGCTAAGTCTGAGTGCTTGCCTTGGTTGGCCTCAGGAATGAGCTCTTCGACCACCACGTAAATCATGGCACCGGCGGCAAAGGATAAGAGCCACGGCATAAGCGGAATAAAGAACGAGGCGAGGAGCACGACGATACAGGCAGAAATCGGCTCCACTATGCCGGAGATAGCGCCCATGGTAAAGGCCTTAAGGCGGCTCGCGCCTGCACTACGCAGTGGCAGGGTGACGGCAGCACCTTCAGGAACGTTTTGGATGCCCATACCGATAGCGAGCGCAATAGCTGCCGATAAAGCTTCCGGCGAACCCACGGTGAGGGCCGAAACAAAGGAGATACCAACGGCCATGCCCTCAGGGATATTGTGTAGGGTGATAGCAAAAAAGAGCAGGGATTGCTTCGGCAGATGCGTCTCGGGGCCTTCTGGCTTCTGGGCGCTCATATGTAAGTGAGGGGTGATGTTATCAAGCAAAATTAAGAAGCCAGCACCCAAGAGAAAACCTCCCGCGCACGGAATAGCGGGCATCCACCCTAATTGCTCGGCCTCTTCCATCGCTGGAGATAAGAGTGACCAGACTGAGGCCGCAATCATGATACCGGCGGCAAAACCGAGCGACAGGCGCGTAAATAAGCGTGACGGTGCCCCTTTAAACAATAAAATGGCGGCTGCACCCAAGGCGGTCATAGCAAAGGTATAGCCGGTAGCAGCGAGCGTATAGCCCAAAATGGTCAATTCCATTAGCAGATCCCTCTCATGACATGAGCGCACCCATTGTAAGCCCATGGGCCCGTACTGCGGGCTTTATTTTGCTTTTGGGGCACAGCAGGCTCAGGGCAAGATCTGAGCCCCCGCCTGAGAGTCAGCTCAAATAAAGTTAGGTGGAAGTAGAGGAGCGTGCTGGGCAGATAGTGGGCTCTTTTTAGCGCCTAAGGAGCACGCAGGGCGTGGGATCACTGAGTTTTGGCTTATCTAACGCCTGTCTTGGTAAAAATAAGATGGATGACAGCTAGATTTAGTGGAGAGCTGTTGGGGTTAGCCTTAGCTAATTGTGATTGCTTTTCTCACTTGGCACGGATGTGCAACTGACTTCTCTATAATGGGTTCATCGCTTGATGAGGTAGCCCTCTTAGCAAAAGGGGAGCGCGCCTTATCGTAAGGCACCAAGTTTCCTTAAGCGGGAGCAAAATAAAGTACGAACTAGTGCACAGTTTTGCCATCGCTTTGACCCAATTTTTACTTAATGCCTCTACAATGGGGCAAAGACCGTAAGTCATCTCGTGACCGCTTGCGGAGCGTTATGACCCAAGGCAAATGATTCGTTTTAGGAGTTTTCTGATGTCGTTAATCAACAAGGAAGTTGCAGATTTCTGTGTCCAGGCCTACCAGCACGATGATTTCCACAAGTTAACCAAGGCCGACATCTTAGGCAAGTGGTCTGTCTTCTTCTTTTATCCAGCTGACTTCACCTTCGTTTGCCCAACCGAGCTCAAGGACTTAGCTGAAAAGTACGAAGAGTTCAAGGAGATCGGCTGCGAGATCTACTCAGTATCCTGCGATTCGCACTTCGTTCACAAGGCATGGCACGACGCTTCTGACACCATCAAGGCCATTCAGTACCCAATGCTCGCCGATCCTAACCACCGTTTAGCTCGCGACTTTGACGTTCTGATTGAGGACGCTGGTTTAGCAGAACGTGGTACCTTTGTTGTTAACCCAGAGGGCAAGATCGTCGCTTACGAGGTTGTTGCTGGCAACATCGGCCGTAACGCTGACGAGTTATTACGCCGCGTCGAGGCTTTACAATTCGTAGCCAAGCACGGTGACCAGGTTTGCCCAGCTAAGTGGCAGCCAGGTGCTAAGACCTTAAAGCCAGGTCTTGACCTCATCGGTGCCCTCTAATTTACGCCTAACCCCATTAAAAATCGCGTAAGTTAGGGATGCTAGGTGGCACGTAAGTGCCACCACCTGACCAGAAAGGCCCCTTTTAGGGGCCTTTCTAGTTTGTGGCCAGTAAAAAAACAAAAAAAAAGCAAAATCAAAGCTGGGGCTTAGGCTCAGCAAATGCTGAGGATAAGACCCAGTACACAGGCTTTTCTTGCAGGAGTCCTCGCGCTAGGGCCACTGCAAGAGAGGCTTGGGGCAAATGCCCTTAAGGTTAACCTGCTCAAGGCTCCCTGCTATATCGGGGCGTAAGCCTTGGGCTTTCAACGGGAGTTGTGATGAGCGCAAACGATAATTTATATGATGCCATTGTGGTTGGTGGCGGCCCAGCTGGTTTAACGGCAGCTTTGTACTTAGCGCGCGCCCGCTATCGTGTCTTAGTGGTGGAGAAGGAGCGCTTTGGCGGCCAAATCACCATTACTCACGAAGTCGTTAACTACCCTGGTGTCGAGAAGACCTCAGGTGAGGAATTAACCGAGACCATGCGCCGTCAGGCCGTAAACTTCGGCGCTGAGGTCATGTTAGCTGAGGTTACCAACCTCAAGCTTGATTCGGATATCAAGGAAGTTGAGACCTCCCGTGGCACTTTACGTGCCTTTGCTGTTTTAATCTGCACCGGTGCTAACCCTCGTAAGGTTGGCTTCGTTGGTGAAGATCAATTCCGTGGTCACGGTGTCGCTTACTGCGCTACCTGTGACGGCGAGTTCTTTACCGGCAAGGAGCTCTTAGTAATCGGTGGTGGCTATGCCTCGGCTGAGGAAGCCATGTTCTTAACCCGTTACGCCACTAAGGTCACGATCTTAGTACGTAAGGACGCTTTCTCTTGCGCTAAGAGCATTGCCGATGAGGTAATGGCGCACCCTAAGATCAAGGTTCTGTTCAACCACGAACTCAAGTCGGTTGAAGGCTCTGATATGGGCATTTTAAGCGCTGAGATCTACAACAATAAGACCGGCGAGACCTTCACCTATAAGGCCGAGGGTGATGACACCTTTGGCGTCTTCGTCTTTGCTGGTTACGTTCCTAATACCAAGTTAGTCGCCGATAAGGTTGCCTTAAACGAGCAGAACTACATCATCACTGACGCCAACCAAGAGACCAATGTTAAGGGTGTCTTTGCCGCCGGTGACGTCTGCATCAAGACCTTACGTCAGGTGGTCACCGCTACCGCTGACGGTGCCTTAGCTGCTGCTGCGATGGAGAAGGTTGCAGCTCAGATGCACGAGAAGACCGGCTTAGTTCCAGTGGTACCAAACGCCACGCGCAAGGCCCCTGAGGAGCCACGTGCCAGCGCCTTACCAAGCGATGAGGGCGGCAGCTTTATCAGCGCAGACATGGTGCCACAGCTCAATATGGTCTTTGAGCGCATGGCTCAGAAGATCACCTTACGCGTTCACACCGCAGGCGACGATAAGGGCAATGAGTTAGTTTCGGCCTTAAACGAAATGGTGGCCTTAACGGACAAGTTAGCCTTAGAGACCACCTCCGAAGGCGAGCATCTGCCATATACCGAGTTTATCCGTGAGGATGGCAGCGCAGTCGGCGCCGCTTTCCACGGTATTCCTGGTGGTCACGAGCTCACCTCCTTTGTCTTAGGCCTCTACAATGCTGCAGGTCCAGGCCAGGCGGTAGATGCCCCGCAATTAGATGCGATCAAGGCTATCTCCAAGGACGTCAAGCTCCAGGTCTTAATTTCGCTCTCGTGCACCATGTGCCCAGACTTGGTTCGTGCCTGCCAGCAGATGGCCGCCTTAAGCCCTAAGGTTACGGCCCACGCCTACGACGTCGGTCTCTACCCTGACTTACGTACCAAGTACAAGGTCATGTCGGTACCTTGCTTAGTGGTCAACGATGGCCAGGCGATCTCCTTTGGTAAGAAGCAGCTCCCAGAGCTCATCGAGTACCTCAAGAGCATCGACGCCCTCTAACCTTAAGAGCGCTTAAACCAAGGCCCAACCAAGGCCTAAACTCAGGCCAAAACGCCCAGCACTGCCTCCAGTTGCTGGGCGTTTTGCATATGAAAAAAAAAAAGAAAAAAGCGATA